>JAHHJQ010000017.1 GCA_018680005.1 Bacteroidia bacterium
CCCATTGACCATCCCATACCCGGTGACTACACCATCACCATAGAAGATCTGATTTGCCATTCCAAAATCAGTGGTCCGATGGGTGACGAGAGCGCCGATTTCTTCAAATGATCCTTCATCCAAAAGGAAATGGATACGCTCTCTTGCCGTCAATTTGCCTTTGGCGTGCTGTTTCTCTATACGGATGGCTCCTCCACCCATTTGAGAAAGTTGCAGTTTGTCTTCGAGATTGTTCTTGGTCATGATTGTTGATTTAGGCACATGAACTATCTATTGTTTTTCCAGCTTGAAGGGATCCGATTATTGACCCTGAGCCGATCACGCTCCTCCAGAAAAAATCTAAGGCCTGCCTTGGCGGCAACGGCCATTTCGGTTCCCTGCTGTTCGAGGATATGTTCTTTGGAGTAATAATTCTTGATAAAATGGGTGTCAAAATTTCCGGATATGAATGCCTCGTGATCGCAAACGAATTTCCCAAAAGGCAATGTCGTTTGAGCTCCTTTGATGTGGTATGCGTCGATGGCTTCTCGCATGCGTTGAATAGCCTCTTCGCGATTGGAGCCATAGGTCACCAGCTTGGCGATCATTGGATCATAATAGATGGGGATCGTCATTCCTTCTTCATAGCTGTCATCTAGTCGTATCCCTTCCCCTGATGGCGTCACATAAGTATCCAAAGTCCCGACACTTGGCAAAAAATCATTCAATGGATCCTCAGCATAGATCCGCAGTTCTAATGCATGACCGGTGATTTTAAGATCCTCCTGAAAGAAAGACAACACTTCTCCCCTGGCCACACGGATTTGCTGCTCAACCAGGTCTAACCCGGTAATCATCTCCGTTACAGGATGTTCTACCTGAAGCCGTGTATTCATTTCCAGGAAATAGAAATTTTTATCCTGATCCATTAGAAACTCAACTGTACCAGCGCCAACATAATCACAAGCCTGTGCTACCCGAACTGCGGCGGCCCCCATTCTTTTCCGAATCTCTGGGGTAACGATAGCAGAAGGCGCCTCTTCGACCACCTTCTGGTGTCGGCGTTGAATGCTGCACTCACGCTCAAAAAGATACAACACATTCCCATGCATATCTGCCAATATCTGGATCTCTATATGTCGGGGAGAACCAATATATTTTTCAATAAAGACTGACCCATCACCAAACGCAGAAATAGCTTCACTCACGGCTCGATCCATCTGAGGCTCGAAAGAAGCCGCATCTTCCACAATACGCATACCTTTTCCTCCACCGCCGGCAGATGCTTTGATCAAAATGGGAAATCCGATTTCTTTCGCAATTCGTTTTGCCTTGTCGACATCGATGATGGCTTCATCAACACCCGGTACCATCGGAATATTATAATCCTTGACGGCTTCCTTAGCAGCCAGTTTACTACCCATCAACTCTATAGAATGAGCATTAGGACCTATGAAAGTAATCCCTGCCCGTTCCACAGCCCGGGCAAATTCTGCGTTTTCACTTAAGAACCCATACCCGGGATGAATACCATCAGCCCCTGTAAGTTTCGCAGCTTTGATGACTTTGTCAATCGATAAATAAGAAGCCGAAGAAGGCGCCGGACCGATGAGTACAGCTTCGTCGGCATATCGAACATGGAGGGCGTCGCGATCTGCTTCTGAATATACCGCAACTGTTCGGATTCCCATCTTTCGAGCCGTCCGCATGACACGGAGAGCAATTTCTCCTCTGTTGGCAATAAGTATCTTCTTCATGTTGTCATTCCAATTCGATCAAAACCTGAGTTTTTTCAACGGTATCTCCTCTGTTCACCTCAACCGATTTAACAGTGCCATCACTGGCAGCTTGTAAGACATTTTCCATCTTCATAGCTTCCAGAATGACGAGTTCATCACCGGTCTTTATGTGTTGTCCTTTATGGACCATGACATCCAGAATCAATCCCGGCATGGGTGCCCGGACGTCGGTCATTCTCTGACTGCTGGATATCTCCAATCCCATATCCTGCAGGAGCTGGTCATATTCATCCGTAATTGACATCTCGTGGTATGCACCATTGACACTAACCGTCATGGTGCGTTGAACAAAATTCATGGCAATTAATTGGATATCATAGTTGATACCATTCTCGATCAGATGAATTCGATCAGGACCGGTCTTGACAGCATCCATATTACGGATGACCTTGTCCTCGTGTGTGAAGTCCTGACCTTCAATGTGTACGGTATAAAACATCTGTGTAATTTAAGGCAAAACGGGCTAAGTCAAAGACCTTTCAACTTCTTCTTTTCAAAATCAGATAGAATCCATTTCAACGCTATTTCCACCACGGATAGAAATCAGGCATTTCCGACGCTTTTGAAGTAAATTCCGGGTCACGCTTTTCCAGGAAGGAAGCGACACCTTCTTTCCCATCTTCAAGACTTGCATAATAAATCGCCAATGAATCCACCTTATGGGCTTCAATGGGATGCGAAGTGGCTGAATTCCGGTATATCATCTGCCGTGTAAGTGCAATTGCGGTAGGACTATGTTTGACGATCTTTCGGGCAATCTTATAAGCCTCTTCTAATAATTCATCAGCCTTATAAATGCCTTTCACCAAACCTGCTGCCAGGACTGCCTCTGGTTTAAGAATTTCTCCCGTGTAACACCATTCGAGTGCCGTCGGTATTCCAACTATACGAGGAAGAAACCAGGTCGAACATGCTTCAGGAGTAACGCCAATTTTATTAAACACAAAACCAATTCTTGCATATTCCGATGCCAACCGAATGTCCATGGCACAAGTCATCGTCGCCCCAATACCAACTGCAGCTCCGTTGATGGCAGCTATGACCGGCTTTTTGCAGTCGAATATGGCCAAATTTACCATGCCACCGGTATCTCGAACCCCTTCTATGATCTCAGGATCTTTAAGTCGATTTTCCATATCATCCATGGTCGGTTGCAGCGCTTCATTCAATCCAAAAACATTGCCTACTGAAGAAAGATCCATGCCTGCACAAAATGCGCGTCCTGCACCTGTGACTACAATAACCCTGACATCATCATCCTCACTTGCAGTATTAAATGCATGTATCAATTCGTTGGCCATTTCGACTGTGAAGGCATTGAGCGCATCCGGCCGGTTGAGTGTAAGGGTAAGGATATAGTCTTTGACAGCGTAAAGAATCGTGTTGTAAGGCATGGTAGCTGTATTTCTATGAATAATAATCTACAAATAAAGCAAAGCGAAAAAGGAAAAGCGATTCTGTCAATCCGAATATTCAATCTATCTGCAAATTCTATTCATTATTTGTAGAATACTGCCATATCCTAGGCAAGATAAATTAATGAGAAGACTCCCAAAAAGTATATTCTATATTTGGGCACCGCAAGGGAAATCCTTTGGCCATTGAAATCAATCACGCTTATTCATGATGATACTACTTTCCGCTATTGACGTGCAACTCACGAATATCCTCGTTATAGGATTGATCATTATCATAGCGAGTATGATCCTGCGATACTTTCGCCAGCCCTATGTCATAGCCTATATACTCGCAGGAGTTCTAATCGGAAAACATGGTATGCAGATGGTCACTGATGAGGAGACAGCTCGGATGCTGGGTGAATTTGGATTAATCCTCCTATTTTTCTTTATCGGAATGGAAATTAGTCTTCCTCATCTTGTCAAAAATTGGAAGGTCCCGACATTAGGCACATTATTTCAAATATTGGGAAGCATTTTCCTTGTCGGCCTGATAGGTTATTATTTTGATTGGAGCGTTCAACGTATTGTTATACTGGGCTTCATCACCAGCCTGAGTAGCTCGGCAGTGGTTATCAAATTGCTTCAAGATAGTGGAGAGAGTCAAATTCAGATCGGTCAAAGCGTAATCAGTATACTTTTGATGCAGGACGTTTTGATTGTACCAATGCTTATCATGACTACCTATCTGGGCGGAAATTCTGCTTCCTCAGAAGAAATAATATTACAAATTATCGGCGGTATATTGATCATTGGTGTCATGTACTGGGTATATCACAAACAATCTTTCAAAGTTCCTTTTGCCAAAAAGTTAAGAGCAGATCACGAACTACAAGTTTTTCTTGCAGCAATCGTCTGTTTTGGTTTTGCCGTTGTAACCGCATTTTTTGGATTATCCGCAGCTTTAGGTGCTTTCGTAGGTGGTATTGTGGTTCATGCAACACAAGCCACAGAATGGTTTCACGACAGCCTGCATTCCTTTCGTGTAGTATTTGTAGCTATTTTCTTTGTTTCGATAGGTATGATGATTGACATGGAATTCCTGGTGGCCAATTGGGAAATAATAAGCCTGATCATACTTGCGGTTTATATTGGTAATCATTTTATTAATGCTGCTGTCCTGCATTATTTTGGTAGAAATTGGGCCAATAGTCTTTATGGCGGGGCACTGCTGGGACAGGTTGGAGAGTTAAGCTTTTTGTTGGCTGTTACGGCATTTTACTCCAATGTGATCTCGGATTTTGAATACAAAATAACAGTAATCGTGATATCGATGACCTTGTTTATTAGCCCTTTTTGGATCGCCATCACAAAAAGAATTTTGCACTACAAGGCACCAGGAGAAATTACATGATCATCTTATCATTTTAAATATTTATGAC
>JAHHJQ010000020.1 GCA_018680005.1 Bacteroidia bacterium
ATGAAAGGCAATGATTTTGAATACACACCGGCTGCTCTCAGAATGTCTGGTGTAGCAAATGGTGTTTCCCAACTGCATGGCGAAGTAGCAAATGAAATGTGGCAGTCTTATGATAATATATGTGAAATTAAGGCCATCACCAATGCTCAGGATGAGGTTTACTGGACAGATCCGATATTGGCGACCGCTTTGGAAAGTAAAGATGACAAGTTACTGTTAGGTAGGAAGAAACAACTTAAAAGAGAACTGTTTAAAGTAGTAGCGGACCAGGAAGGTGATCTATTCGATGAAAATGTTCTGACGATAGTATGGGCACGAAGATTTGCAGGATATAAAAGAGCCGATCTCATCATGCGTGATATGGAACGGTTTGAAAAAATGATCCGGAATGTAGATCGACCTGTTCAGATCATTTGGGCCGGAAAACCATATCCTGAAGATATACCGGGAATTGACCAGTTTAATTATATTAAGGAACATACGCATTATCAAAAAGAAATCGCCATTCTTACCGGATACGAACTTTCACTATCCGGAATTCTCAAAAGAGGTGCAGATATCTGGCTTAATACCCCAAGAAGACCCCAGGAAGCATCCGGAACAAGTGGAATGACAGCTGCGATGAATGGTGCAATCAACTTATCTGTGCAAGATGGTTGGATGCCAGAATTCCAGCGACCTGGTGAAAATTGCTGGGTGCTGCCGATGGCAGATACCAATAGGGACCACTATCAGCAAGACAATGAGGATCATGAAAACTTGATGAATTTATTGGAAAATGTAGTGATCCCTTGCTACTATGACAGACCGAAGGAGTGGGTAGAGATCATGAAAAATAGCATGAAAGATGTTGTCCCCAGATTTGATTCTAAAAGGATGGCAAGACAATATTATATGGATCTCTATGGAAATTGAATCCTAGCTTGATTTCAGATGCCTATTCGGATGGACCCAACTCTATTTGAATCACTTCGAGTATACTATTGATTTGATTTTTCAGACGTGTGTAGTAGTTGCTATTCAACCATCTTGAGGTGACTACAAATCCCATCAAATGGGTATCAAACTCAAAATCGCTTAATAA
Source organism: Bacteroidia bacterium (assembly GCA_018680005.1). Lineage (GTDB taxonomy): Bacteria > Bacteroidota > Bacteroidia > Chitinophagales > Saprospiraceae > HDS-20. The sequence continues at coordinate 1,085 of JAHHJQ010000020.1, forward strand.
GCTGTTGCTCATTTTATCAAATCTTGAAGTGGTCAACTCCATTAGTTCCCCATAGGCATCAATAAAAGCCTTCCTTGGATTACCTCGACTATTGAAAATACGCATGAGTTCATTGCGAAAATGTGCATGTTCCTGTTCCTGAAATCTTGCGCTGAGCATTAATCCGCTCCAGGATGAAAGCGCAATTCTTAAGCTATCATTTCTGAAGATCCCAAGTTTACCTGAGCTTATGATCTCTTCCAGGACGCCTGAACTTGGTCTGTACTGCACCTCACCGTTTAATGCTCCAAAGATTAATTTCCCAGCCTTTTCATCACTAAGAGAAGGGGTGCCAGGTTTGGTATGTTTGGTCAGTTCGAGTGCATTGTCAGCATTTCTGGCATTGCGCTTCATAGTATTTTCAAGCTTATTCAAATTGGATTTGAATTCCTCCTGAAGAGAAACCAGATAAGCGCGTTCGACCACTCGGGATTTCCGATCCTCATTCCAGTTGTTGACCTGCAAGGCCAAAAGAATACCGATCATAACAAGAAGGATTTCCCCAATCGCATAAAGGGTATACTTGCTTACTGAACCGGATTCAATCAAGGATCTTCTTATTTTTCTGAGGAATGTGAACACTCAGTGAATATACGAAACTGACGGATCGAATGAAGTTCAGAGATATCTATTAAATGGCTATACAGGTTAGATTAGAAGTTTTCAGTTCATGCATTCTCAATTGTACTTCTCGGCCCGTTTGATCCATTTGTCCATGCCTTTTTCACTGGAGTCAAGGGGCAATCCAGGGTGAATACATTTTGCGGGACATTTTTCCGCTGCGGCGACGATTTTAGGATAGCTACCTCCGGTAGGATTGTGCACGACGGCTTGTTTATCGCTATTATACTTGAAAACACCAGGGACAGCCTCGATACAATCATTACAGGATGTACAAAAGTCACTCTCTATCCAAACTTCACTGCGGATCACTGTTTCCTTCTTTTCCGGATCCGGATCTGATTGTTCAACAACTCCTTGTTGTTTCTCATCAGACATTGTCATTATTGAAGGTTTAGGCTCATCGAATATGATGGGCATTTTTTTGTCTGGATCCAGAAACGAATAGAGTATTCTTTGCAGTCCTTTCTCAAGATCATTGGAACGCGTGCGATCAAATTCATCCTTCAGACTGGCCTTGAGTTGCTCAATTTCCTCTTCTTTGTTCTTTTGCCATTCCGATTTAGCTTTTTCGACAACTTGTTGAAGGTGTGTGCTGCGCACGCCGCCTAACTCCTGCAAGAAGCGCCAGTAATCCAGTCTTGCCCGGCAAAGTTGAATCCAGGAAAGCGGGATGGCTACCCGATGTAATACATGCTCTTCATTGACCATCCAGATATATGGGACTTTCCCAATGGTAGCATCCGTTGGTTGGTTGAGATATTCATCTAAAGGAATCAATTCTTCGCCTTGATACCATGTCGGGATGATTTCCAAAAGATCGAGGTTGCTTATAGCTAATGCCAGAAAATCAGCGGTTGTTAAGCTATAGCTGACAGTTCGATTTCCTGTTTTTGCTTGAATCGTCTGTTCATACGAAGGAAAGAAAACCTCGGGTTGTGGATTGCCCTCAAGGTTAAAGTGGCTTCCAAAATCAACTCCTGTTTCGATATCGTACTCAAGGTGCGGGAAATAACGACTTTCCATGGCAGCCTTTAGTGCTATGAATTGGTTATTTGTGTTGTCTTCACCGGGATTAGGTATAAGGATATTCCATAAAACAGGACATGCCTCATGCAATCCTTTTTCCATGGCTTTGGCGATCCGATAGGTATGGGTGCTGCCCTGATACACATAGGCATTGCGACGGAATATCGCCAGTGATGCTAATTCCAAATAGGTTTCTTCTTCATCAAGCGGATTGGTTGTTTTTTGCAAATCCTCGATTCGATTGATAGCCAGCACTTTAACCAACGCATTATCTGATAATATGGATAGAAGATCTTTTGGGTTCACTGATAGTTGTTGACTCTCTTCCATCACGACCAAAGTGCGGAAATACTGGATATCATCCTCACTTAAATAAGAGGTGTCAAACCCTTCAAAGTACGGCACATGAATTTCCTTTTCATATTCCTGGCTGATTTCAAGTTCAGCAAGACGAAGTGCGGCTATAGTCCTTGTGAATGCATCAATTTCCTTTCTGAATATTTTTCTGGCTGTGCCACATGGATTATCGGTCACAACTTCTAGTTTCACTTCGGTCAGCAACCGTTCTAAGGAGAAGTCTTCAGCAAATCTTGAAGTGCTGAAGCAAGTGATACAACTATCTGTATATGCCTTTTGTGTTTGTTTGAGGGTTGTATAACAATCCTTTATCCGATTTAATCTTTCTTCCGGAAGAAGAGAACTCACTTTTGGTGTAGACAGATTTTTAATCTTGTCGAGGGATAACAGATCGCTGGCAAAACCCAAATGACTTTGACTGCTGTCTGGACCTTCTTCTTGTAATTTCAGAATGTCTCTTAAACCCGATATCGCTCTTCCTAATTTTTGGAGAAATACCCAATTAATTGTATTCCGCTTTTTAAGCTGGAGATTGAGTATCTGAAAAGGAGTCTTTCCGGAAAAGGGGACAAGCGTTGCATTTGTCCTGAGCAATGCTGATTCCAGGTCTAAACATTGTTTGTCATACCGCTCAGGATAAGCTGAATCCACTTCAATCCTGCGCAATGCCTTAATCGCTTCTTGA
>JAHHJQ010000047.1 GCA_018680005.1 Bacteroidia bacterium
GAGTATAGGTGATGCTTTTGGCTCACCAGTCCATTTCATCATCCAAAATCCTTATGTTATGAACTATGTATCGCACCTGATCTCGGTCACAGCAATTATACTTACAGGAATGATTGGATCATGTAAAATGTACCAACCTGAACATGAAGGAAAACCAGAAACATTCATGGATGACAAGATAAAATTGCCCAAGCCGGTCTTTAAGAGTAATCTTTCAATCGAGGAGGCCATTCATCAGCGAAGATCAGCAAGATCATACAAAGATTTGCCCATGACGCTTGGAGAAGTATCCCAACTCCTCTGGTCTGCACAGGGTATCACGGACCCTGAACAAAGATACCGAACCGCACCCTCTGCCGGGGCGCTCTATCCGCTGGAAGTATATGCAGTCATTAGCAATGTAATGGATGTTTCCGCTGGTGTCTATCACTACAAACCATTTGCACACCGCTTGGAGAAGGTGAAGGATGGCAATATGATCAATGAACTAGCTAAAGCTGCCCTTAGCCAAACCAGTATCATAGAAAGTGCAATGACTCTGGTCATGACCGGGGTATATGAACGTACGACTAAAAAGTATGATGAAAGAGGTATAAGATATGTGTATATGGAGGCCGGGCATGCCGCTCAAAATATATATCTCCAGGCAGAATCTCTGGAGTTGGGTTTGGTCGTCATAGGTGCTTTCAACGATAAAGAAATAGGTACTATTCTGAACCTACCCGAGGATGAACGTCCATTGTATATCATACCTGTTGGGAAGTTATAAAGGCCAACACACACCAGCACATTAACTATGTGTCCTTCGATGTTGATCTTATCTGCTATGCTCTTTTGAGGATCATCACTTCCTGGTAAGAGAAAGGCATCCAGGATTACAATTATCCTGCGGTTTTCCTAACTTCGGAACATGTCCAATACCTCACGTAAACTTGCGGCCATCGTATTTGCAGATATTGCCGGGTATACAGCCATGATGCAACAAGATGAATCTCAGGCTTTAAAAAAACTGGGCATTTTCGAAAAAGCCATCCACAACTGGACCAATGCCAATCATGGTGAAGTAGTTCAATTTTATGGGGATGGCTGTCTTCTCGTATTTGACAATGCCAATGATGCCATCGCAGCTACTCTCGCAATGCAGCTTCATTTTATGGAACCTGAAAAAGACGTGGCGGTCAGATTTGGAATTCATGCCGGAGAAGTGGTTTACAGAGACGGAAATGTATTTAGTGATAGTGTAAATCTGGCTTCACGCGTAGAATCCATGGGTATTCCAGGATCTATATTGCTATCGAAAGCCGTCCAACTTCAAATCAAAAACAACAAGGAATATCATTTGCATTCACTGGGTTCTTTTGATTTCAAAAATGTGGATGAACCGATGGAGGTATTTGCATTGAGCAATACCGGTTTGAAGATCCCAAAAAGAGAAGAGCTCAAAGGCAAATTTAAACCAAAACAAAAATCTAGTAATACAACACTTCTAAAACCCATATTCTGGATAGCGCTATTATTGGTAGGTATATGGGCTATTTGGCAATGGACATCTGCCGGTGGAGATAAAACATCGATCAGTTCAAATGCTCCGTTGACAGCTTTAGCGATTTTCCCTTTTTCGAATATCTCGGGCAACGAAGGTCTCCAATATGTCAGTGATGGCATCGCAGAGAATTTGATCAACAACGTATCCAACCAATCTACGACAAAGATCATATCACGACATTCGACATTCGCATTGAGAGATTCGATTCATAATATGTCCTATATCCAGCGACTATTGAATGTGGAGGCTATTCTTGTCGGGAGTGTGGATGAAGTTCAGGACGAATTGGTGGTTACAACAGAATTGATCGGCACGGGGAATCAAGAAAGAATTTGGGGAAAAAAGGTAAGAGGTACAAAAAAAGAATTGGGCATAATTGAGCAACAACTCTCACAGTCCATTCTTGAAATATTGGATAAGGAGGAAAAATCAACAGATGAAAAAAATGAGGTAATCATCGATCCTGAGGCATATCAGCACTATATGCAAGGTCGGTTTATGAGTTTTGGAACAAGTCAAGAGGAGATAGACCTTTCTGTAGACCACTTTTACAAGGCTATTGAAATTGAGCCTGAATTTGCCCTGGCCTATGCCGCTTTAGCCAACCAAAAATTTGCACAGGCCAGATTTTCCAATACGTCCCGTCAGGAAATGATTCGTGAGGCAAAACTGGCCATCAACAATGCGCGGAGAATAGATCCTGATCTACCTGAAGCACACCTTGCTGAAGCGAATATTCAGTTTTACTGTGATTTTGATTGGGATGGTGCAGAGCGATCATTCCGAAAGGCACTAACAGAAGATCCCAATAATGCACTGATCTATGCAGATTTTGCATTTTTTCAATGTGCCATGAATAATTATGAAGAGGCGGTCCAATTGGCAGAAAAAGCCATCCAGCTCGATCCGGTCTCCATCTCATCCATGCATATCATTGCCTGGGCCAACCTGTATAGCAATCCTGAATTGAGTGTTGAGCAATTTCAACGAATGACAGAACTCCATCCTCAATGGATATGGGGACATATGAAAAAAGGCATGGCCCAGGTGCTTGTCGATGATTGTACAAGTGCACTCAAAACATTTGAAGGTGTGGAATCCAGAACTGGGGAATGGGGCGGAGATCTTCTCGAAGTATACCTGAGCATTTTGTATAAGAAATGCGGCGCAGAGAAGAAATCGAAGGAGAAGGTTCAATTCATCCTGGACCATTTTCAAAAATCAGGTGGGCCAGATCCTTTGCATTTGGCTGTTTTGTATGGTGGTACAGGAAATATGGATCAAATGATCACCTACGCCGAACAATGTATTAAAGAGCAATCAATTAATGTTGCGGTTATGCAATTGCCTAAAGATTTAGATTTCTTTTACAATGATGCCATGGCGGATCCAAGATATCGTGCATTGTTGAAAACTGTGGGACTTCCGAATAATTAATGATGCCTGGTGGATTAGTGAAGCGAGCTAGTTTCGTAAGGAGAGCCATCAATACATAACAAGAAGCCGATGTCATTACATAATATGAAAATTGAAAATAGACTTGAGAGGGCCATTTCTATTTTAAAACAATTGATTTCTTACCCGGTAATTGGCGGGGAAAGCAACCTTTCTATCAGTAGATATATCGAAGATATCTTCAAACAACATGGTGTTGACTATCATCATGTGTATAATGAAACAGGGGATAAAGTATCACTTCACTGCCGATTAGGTCCACCTTCAAACGGCGGCATTATATTATCGGGTCACATGGATGTTGTTCCTGCAGAAGGTCAGCCATGGACGCGCCAGGCTTTCGATATGAGTAGGGATCAAAATCGACTCTATGGACGTGGTACTACTGACATGAAGGGATTCCTGGCCTGCTGTCTTGCTCTGTTACCTGATATGATCGAAGCCCCCTTGCAGCGCCCCATTTATTTAGCCTTTTCTTATGATGAGGAGATCGGCTGTTTAGCTGGCCCAGCATTAGCCAGTAATATTCTGAAAACATATACGGAAAAACCTGCCTATGCTATTATTGGAGAACCAACATCTATGATCACCTGTACATCAGGCAAAGGAATAGGTGTGTTCACAACCCATGTCAAAAGTTCAGCAGCGCATAGTTCTGAAATTAGAACAAGTGTTAGTGCTATTAACGAAGCAACGCTCCTCATACAATGGCTGAATAACACAATGGAACGGCTACTTACCAAAAGTAATCTGGATCATCGCTTTGATCCTCCACATACCACAGTCCATGTAGGTACAATCCACGGGGGAACGGCAGTGAATATTGTGGCCGATTCTTGTACCTTTCAATGGGATGTTCGAAACATCCCATCCGATGATATTCATCAGATCCTCAAATCGTTCTCATTATTTTGTTCTGAACGTGTAGCCATAAATAGCACTGACAATCCTGAATTTAGCATTCACACTGAAGCCAAATTTCCAGTTGTCGTTCCCCTGGATACACCCATGGATGCGCGCATCACGACAAAAGTTAATGAATGGACGAATACATCCACTCCCTCTTCAGTTTCATTTGGCACAGAAGCAGGACAGTTTGCAGAGGTCGGATTCCAGGCGGTCATATGTGGTCCTGGCAATATGGAACAAGGACATAGAGCGGACGAATACATTGAAATAGAGCAAATAGAAGAATGTATTTCAATGCTTAATAATATAATTATGTCACATTGTAAATCATGAAAAACACTCACAACATTTTAATTATAGGTGGTGGCATATTTGGTGTTACCGCCGCGATAGAATTGGCTAAAATATAGGATACGGTCGGCCAGATCAATCCTGAAAGCATACCTCATCACCTGGCAGCATCTAGGGACATCACCAAAGCAAAGCACCTTTAGTATTTACCCGGAAGTGCCTATACCTACATACGCTGGACGGGCACTATTGGATAGATCATCACCCCGAGATAAAAGGCTTATCTGTAAGCAGTGGAGGAAGCGGTCATGGTTTGAATATAGCACCCATTCCTGATGAAATGATTGCCGATATGGTAGAAGGAAAATCACACCAATTCTCCCGAAGGTATCGTTGGAGACACTTGGCCCTGGAAACCATGCAATTGGAATAAGCAAGATATATAACTGACAGAAAGTTGTATCGTAGATTGCATTGAAAGGCACTGACTAAAAAGATCGCTTATGTGTGTAATCATGCTTAATGATTACATCAAACTTACATATGGTGGATTCCTATGCAATTTTGTAAAAGATATTATAGGGGATTGTGAGCATAAAGAACAAATGTTAGATTAAATGAAAAGGTGTAGGTGGTTATTTGCTTAATCAAAAAGGTGAATTTCGAATAGAAAAGCTATCGCTTGGACATGATGATATTGCCGAATTGGGTAGCGCCAATTCCGCCATAGATCACATTATCGTCTTATCATTGTGACCCTAAGCTCTTTTAAGGAGCAAGTGTTTGTATATTGACCAAGGCATTCGTCTACCCTATCATCTTCGGTAGACGATGGATATACGAAACGTTGTGCTTAATTATCAGAAACCACTAACCAATGATAAAATTCTTTAGAAACATTAGACAAAATATGTTGTCGGAAAATAAGTTCAGCAAATATTTACTTTATGCAATTGGAGAAATTGTTCTTGTAGTGATTGGCATTTTGATTGCACTACAAATCAATAATTGGAATATTAAAAATCAAGCACTTATTGAGATTGATAGTAACTTTCAAAATTTAATAGAGGATGTAAATAGTAATAAACTTCAATTATTAAACCTAATAAAAGAAAGAGAAAATGTATATCGGTTGTCCGAAATGTTGTTAGATACCTATGAACGTAAGGAAAAAATAACTGAAAATATATTTATGAAAGCATTCATACCTTCTTTGCATGATATGTTTTTTGAAATAGATAGAAACGGAATCGATAAGGTCATATCTTCATCTGCATTTGAAATAAATGAATTAGAGAGTATTAGAGACCTTATAAAATCATATTTGAAAGATACGAACATCCTCAAGACATGGGAATCTAAAGAAAATTTAGCTATTGAAAATATGGAAATGATAACAGCTGGAAATGGTTATTTTAAAAGTATATGGAAATCTTTACGTAAAGCAAGGTTTTTGACTACTGATACTTATGATAATCCTGATTTTAATTTTTTAAAGATGATGGAAAATGATGAGATAAGGTATATTATGCTTCGAACCGAGTTTATTGTTCCAAGTGCAATTAGAAGATATAATAACTTAATAGAAAAAGGAGATCTGATTATAGATGAAATAGAAAATTATAAATCCTCAAAATAACAAAAGCACAACAACGGTGGCTGTTGATAAACTATCCTACTAATATTCCTTAAAAACAGTAGTTTTTCGTATCTTATATCATGCAAGGAAAGAAGA
>JAHHJQ010000057.1 GCA_018680005.1 Bacteroidia bacterium
GACAGAAGCCATTTCAAAGCTGGATAATGTCCGATATATTTCGCGAACCATTGAAGAGATTGCATTTTTTGAATACAACAACAACCAGGATTTCGGAGTCATTAAAGGCGTGGATCAATATTATCCATATATTAATGATATTGACTCAACAATCATAGAAGGGCAATATTATCTAAACCCTGATGATCAGGTCCATTATGCAGTCATAGGAGCCGGGGTACGAAACAAACTCGCGGTTAGTATTGACAATGATTTTGAAAGATTGAAAATCTATATGCCCAAAAGAGGCAGAGTGGGCAACTTTGAAGATCCATTTCGAAGAATGGATCTCAAACCCATAGCAGCCTTTTCTATACAACAGGATTTTGACAGTAAGTATGTGATATCTGATTTGGGTTTTGCGCAGAATCTAATAGATGTGAGCAATAAGATCAGTTCTTATGAAATCAGATTAAATGACAATACACTGGTAGAGAAAACCAAAGCCAGGATTCAGGATATCTTAGGTACGGAATTCAAAATCTTAAGCAAGTATGAGCAGGATGCAAGTTTCTTGAGAATTATGAATATTGAAAAATGGGTGGGTTATGCACTGCTGTTATTAACCTTTCTTCTTGTGGCATTTAATATCGTTGGTGCACTCTGGATGATCGTTTTGGAAAAAAGATCTGACATTACTGTATTCAAGGCACTTGGTGCTACTGAACAACAATTAGGTCGAATCTTTATTCATGAGGGATTCCTGTTGTGTCTGAGTGGGATAATTATAGGTGTTATCATATCGCTAATCGTTTATTTTCTGCAGATACGATATGCTCTGATCGCCACGCCAAATGGATTTGCATATCCTATAAGTTTTAAGTTTGTTGATTTTGTATTTATTCTATTGGCGGTCATTGGGATCAGCTTACTCGCAGCGGTTCCTGCAGCCAGAAAAGCAAAATCTATTGCAGCCTATTTCAGAAATGAATAGGTGACCTTTCATTAATCTGACAGGTGTCTTATGTTTGCAGTTCATTTTAGTATGGTGATATTAATCGATTTTTGATGGAAGAATGGGAAGAAGAATTTGACTGGTTAAAGGTGCGACATTATATCAAGGATACCTTTGGTAAAGCCCAACTCCCTGATCTCAATGCTATTTTATTTGTGATCGGGCTTCAGGAATTAGGGACTTTACAAACGAAATTTTCGAAGGAGCAGAAACAGGACCTAATGCATATTGCCGTTTGTAAATTGCTAAGCTTTGACGGAATCTATGGATTAAAGGGAATAGATGCAGACGGATGGCCACACTACGAACTTTTGCAACCTATTGCTTCGAAAGGGGTAAAGGAACAAGAGATACTATTAAAAAAGAAAATCATTCAATATTTCAATATTCTGGAAAATCAAAATACAGCGGATGAAGAAATTATTTTATAGCCTTATTCTTTTCGTATTTGTTGCATCATGTTCTTCAAATAAGGAAACCCAAGCAGTTATCTCGACCAAGTTTGGTGACATCATTGTGGTTTTGTATAACGAAACTCCAAATCATAGAGACAATTTCATCAAACTGGTAAAAGACGGATTTTATGACGACTTACTTTTTCATCGTGTGATGAATCAATTTATGGTCCAGGGAGGAGACCCAAATTCCAAAGGGGCAGGACCCGGTGTAAGACTGGGTGGAGGTGGTCCCGGGTATACACTTCCGCATGAGATGGGGTTTCCACACTTCCGAGGTGCTCTTGCCGCAGCACGTCAGCCTGACAATGTAAATCCTCAAAAGAATTCTTCAGGATCGCAGTTTTATATCGTTCACGGTAAAAAGAGCTCGGACCAGGAATTGAATAACATGGAAAGAACGCTGGGCATCACCTATACGCCAGAACAAAGAACAATCTATAGAGAAGTTGGAGGAGCGCCATTTCTGGACATGAATTATACTGTATTCGGAGAAGTTGTTACTGGAATGGAGGTAGTAGATCAGATCGCATTGGTTCAGGTAGATCCTGCGAATAGACCTCTTGAGGACATTAAAATGTCAATCAGACTAAAATAGAAATAGAAAAAGTTAGATCAATGACAAAAGAAACTGCAAGAATTCTTAGAAGTACAGTAGCATTCTCGATGCTGATTTTGTTATCCGCATGTTCCATGCCCAAGGCATTATTCAATGTGAATAGTTCTGAGGCCACGGCACCTGCTATTATCGAGTTTGAAAATCATTCTGAGAATGCTAATTCCTATATGTGGGATTTTGGGGATGGTAATTCTTCAACTGATGAATCACCCAGGCATAGATATACCTCTTCTGGAAATTATACGATCACGCTTAAAGCAATGAATGAAAAAAAAGTGCGTGAACTAAAAAAGGTAATTCAAATTGCTGCACCGGAAATTTGTCTCGTAGAGTTGACCACTGAATTTGGAAGTATGTTGCTTGAACTCTATGATGAGACACCATTGCATCGGGATAATTTTTTGAAGCTTGCCGATGAGGGTTATTATGATGGTCTTCTGTTTCACAGGGTTATGGATGGATTTATGATCCAGGGTGGAGACCCAAATTCCAAAGATGCTCCTCCTGGTATGCGCTTAGGTAATGGTGGGCCTGACTACAAAATATCTGCAGAAATTACACCCGAATTGGTACATATCAAAGGTGCGCTTGCAGCAGCTCGACAAGGTGATGATGTCAACCCCTGGAGAGAATCATCAGGTTCACAGTTTTACATCGTACATGGGAAAGAGGTTGAAGAAGAATTCTTAAAGCGAATCGAACTCAGACAGGGAATAACCTATTCACCAGATCAAAAAGAAACCTATTACGAAATGGGCGGGGCTCCATTCCTGGATAACAATTATACCGTATTTGGGAAGGTAATCGAAGGACTCGATGTGATTGATAAGATCGCACAAGTTAAAACCGACCGTGCGGATAGGCCAATCGAAAATGTCACCATGAAAATTATAGTAATCAAATGAGAGTAACAGGAGATCAAATACTAGGAATTGATGTCGGAGGGAGTGGTGTAAAAGGGGCGTTAGTTGACATTTCTGAAGGTGAACTGTTAACGAAGCGCTATAAGGTTCGAACACTTCGACCTGCCACACCACCATCAATTGTAAGTCAAATCCAGCATATTATTGACTATCACGAATGGGAAGGATTAGTCGGGGTAGGGTTTCCAGCTGTTATTGATAATGGCATCGTTCATTCTGCGTCTAATATTCATAAAGACTGGATCGAAACAGATATCATGACATTACTGAATGATTCTGAACATCATGACATCTATGTAGTCAACGATGCCGATGCAGCAGGCCTGGCAGAAATTCATTTTGGCGCAGGAAAAGGTAAAACCGGAAAAATTCTGCTCTTGACCATTGGAACAGGAATAGGATCTGCACTCTTTCTGGATGGCAATTTGGTTACGAACACAGAGTTGGGGCATCTCTATCTTAAGGGTCAAAGGAAAGTGGCTGAGAAGTATGTATCCAATGCTGCACGCGAAAGGGAGGAATTGGATTGGAAGGATTGGGCCAAACGATTTGACGAATACTTGATGCATGTCAATGCACTCTTTTATCCTGACCTTATCATCCTTGGCGGAGGAATAAGTAAGCATTTTGAGAAATATGGGAAATATTTCACGCTTCAAGAGAAGATTGTACCGGCACAATTAAAAAACAATGCTGGAATAGTGGGAGCAGCGCTCTTTGCTGAAACTGTTTCGAACCCTATACATTTTTAGGGTAAAAGCGATTTGAACTCCTGATACCGCGCTCTGAATCTTTGACCGGAAGATGATGGACAATCCGAAACTTTGGCTCGAAGAATTGTCGGCCATGTATCTGCCCTTTTTCTTTTTTGAATCCACTGGACTTGTTCTTTGTTCTTATATGATCTTTCAATTAATCTTCCGAGACTTTCCATATCATAATTAAAAGGACATAGAATTTCCAACGCTGTCTTGTCCGCCTGACTGACAACTTCAGGAGAAAATGCAGCATCTTTTAAGAAAAGTGCGATATCCTTGATTTCTGGTACTTCATATCCAAAAATGATATCTCCCATCATCACACCCCCATATTCGTCCTTGATCATGGAAGTAAGATAATCGCGATCTGTATAATATATTTCTGATGCCATAATCGACATCAATTCTGACTCAGTTTCCAGAAATTGTAACATACCGGTGGTTATAAAAAACTTACCTCCTGGTGCAGTATATGCCAGGGCACTATTATCATCCTCTATTGGAAATATCTCCCAACGAAATTTATTTCGAGTCTGGATTTGCTCAGTAAGTACCACAGATCTGAAGATACTATTGAGATAGTCATACACCTGAGGATGTGCATTGGCATTCACAAGTGGAAAATTCAAAGGATCACCTGAGATATAATCCGCAACATAATCCCCTAGAATCAGCTGATCATCAAGTGAAAATTCTTGCTTATCCACATGTACGATATCACCCTCATCAGTACATCCAGCAATTAAAATGATGAGGCTTAATAAGATGGCTGAAGAGAGAATTGGTCGCAACATAAGGTCTGATAAATAGCAATGAACAAGACAAGATGATAAAGAGAGAACATCTTATCAGATTACGGCCAAATCTTATGCCATCTGACTAAAACTTGTAATATGTTAATCAACCTTTTGGAGTGAAGGCATGGATAGTATCACAAACCAACGATTCCAGCCGCTCTGGAATATTCAATTCCATGATAATACTATGTGCCTCAAAATTTTCACAGAGCAAAAATTTGAGTGCATTGATGCCTTTCGTTTCCTCACCTCTTAGGATTTGGGTGATGGCAAGACAATAACCAATTTCAGGGTTATTCAGATTTTCCTTGGCATTGAGAAGCAGCTTATATGCTTTGTCATATTCGAAAAGCTCAACATACAGCTTCGTGAGATCAATGGTATATTTCGAGTTCTCCGGAGCAATCTCTATTGCTTGAAGGAGGGCATTGATAGCCATTTCAAAAGAACCCTTTAGTAAGTAGACAGAAGAAAGTGCTTCAAAATATTCCTCTTTCAAATTATCCAGCTCTGTTGCAATGGATAGGTAATATATAGAACTTTCTAGTCTGTTACCTGCTAATTCACAAAGCCCAAGCTGGAAATAGGTTTTACTGTCAAGGGGGTCAAATTCTTTAGCCTTTATAAGGCATCTTTTCGCTTTTTCGAATTGATTCAATTGGAGATAGCACTGGCCCATATTCAGATGAACTTCTGCATCTTGACCAAACTTGGATTTAATTTCAATTAAGATTTCCAATGCGTCCTTATATGCGCCAGTCAAAATGAGTAGATCGGCAAAATCTCTATAACCGAATTCAAATTTTTCATTGACCAGGAAACTATATTCATAGGCCATCAGTGCATTATCAAAATCTTCAAGACACGTATAGGCATGACCTAGATTATACCAGGCCAGATGATTGTATGGTTGTTCGTCAATCAGATTTTGGTGAAGGGCCACACTTTCTTCATATCTGCCAGAAAGTTCAACACTAAACCAAATGCGTTCAAGTGCAGGAGCATAAGTTGGAGCTAAAGCAAGAATGGCAGATAAATTGTCAAACATGGAATCAAAGTCTGACTTTCGTTCATAAATATTGGACTTTGTGAACAGGATATCAATCAACTCCAGGTCTTTATGTTCCATCTCAAGCACATTTAGGCGGCCGATAGCTTCCATTTCGTTCCCTTGAAGTGCGATACATTCAATTTCTAAGAGTAACAATTCAAGTTCCGCAGGAGCAAGTCCCTGTGCAACTTTTATCGTCTCGAGAGCATGATCATAGTGCTGCAGTGACAGGAGAACAGATGCTTTTAGTTTATGTGCAACGAAATTGTAATAATGCTGCGCTATTCCTTGTTCAGCGACCTTGAGTGCACGTTGCAAATTGTCTGTTTGCAGGTAATGAAGGACGATACGTTCGAGGTCGTCGATTTCTAAATAAACATGATCTTCAGCGTGGGAAAGGCTTTCGTATCGTTCAATGATGCTAGGTTTTGCTGCATCATTATCAAAGGGAGTATTTTCCATAGCACTATTATCTCAAGTATCAGATAAGGATATGGTCGATGGGATGGGATAAAAGTGCTACAAATTGTGCATCTGTACAAACAATGTGGATATCTTTTTTTGTGGCAATTCATATGATTAAAAATCATAAGATGTTAATAGTTAGTATAATACATATTAATAAAATATATCATGCGATAATAATCATTAACTAATAGCTTCATTAAGACCAGACTACACATATAAAATATTTTATATGAGAGAGAATAGGATTTGTTTCTTATCCGAAATTAGCTGTTCACCGGAGACATATGACGATTAGATATGTATGTTAAAGTTAATTGCCCCACTTAAAAGTCCTATAGTCCTTTTGGTTCTGGATAGAACATTATAAGCCGTAGGCTTTAAGCGATTAGTATTACATTTAACGATTGATAAGATTCTGAGAAGGATATCGAGAAATCAGACCGATGAAAATTATTGAAGTACAGCAAAAATCTGAGTGGAAATCGTTTCACGAAGTTCCGCATGAGGTGTACAAGTCGGACAAAAGTTGGATTGCGCATATCGAGAAAGATATTGAAGCAGTCTTTGATCCAGCCCAAAATATTCGGTTTAGTAATGGAGAAGCCAAAGTATTTGTGGCATTGAATTCCAAAAACAAACCAGTCGGAAGAATAGCGGCCTTTATTGATCATGAAATGAATAAGAAGGCTGATGTAAAGAGTGGAGGAATTGGATTTTTTGAAGTTATAGAAGATCAGGAATTGGCTAATGACTTGTTTGAGCATGCATTTAGTTATCTTTCAAAATTTCAAATTCAGGCTGTTGATGGTCCTATAAATTTTGGTGAAAGAGATAAATTTTATGGTCTTCAGACCTATGGGTTTGAACACAAGCTCTTTCAGGAGAATTACAATCCAACCTATTACAGAAAATATATTGAGGATTGGGGATTTCGACCTTTTCAACAAATGCTGACGTTCAGGTTTTTTAGCAGGCAGATTCCAGTAGATAAATTTCGCAGGATTTCAGAGCGCGTAATGAATAGATATCCTGTCCGGTTGTCCTATGCAGATCCCAAGAATTATATGAAGAATTCTGAGGATATCTGTATCATTTATAATGATGCTTTTAAGGATTACGAGCACTACAAACCGATCGAGCCTTCTGTCGTCTATAAGATGTTTAAAGAGGCTGCTCCCATATTAGATCCTCAACTTGTTTCTATAGGTTATATGGATGATGAACCTGCAGCGGTGGCTGCCGCCTTGCCCAATATTGCTCCATTCACGAAGCCGTTGAAAGGGAAAATGGATATGTGGCGTATCCCGATATTCATGTGGAAGAAGTGGACAGTAAAGAGACCTGATGCCAAAGGTGTTTTGTCTGGGGTCAGACCACAGTTTCAGAATAAAGGTATTTACGCATGTGTTCTGACACATATGATGTCAGACAGAAATCTCACAAAATACAGATCCGGTTATATGCCTTCCATTGCCGGACATAATGATCTCATGATCAATACGTTTACTAAGTTTAGTGCTAATGTTGTGAGAGAACACATTGGATTCAGAAAGATGATAGATTCAGATATGGAATTAAATCCGTTCAAATTCAAAGAATTTGAACGATAGAGCAGGCCACGATTGTTTAAGAATAAAGCGCTCTTTCAAAGCCAGATATGGAAGAAGAAAAAACATCTAAAACACCTTCAAAGCTAATTCCCATTAAGCAGTTCTATACAGAAGCTGAGGCTTCTGTATATGTGGCGAAATTGCAGGATTCCGGAATCAGAAGTTTATTGCAGAATGAAACGGCCTATACCGTATTGCCTGTTGGGGAGCAGGGTATTAGGTTATTTGTTTTGGAAGAAGATGTTGAACTGGCACAGGACATCATATATCAGATGGATACCAATATGCGCACAGAGCCCGACGAATCTTTTCATGACGCTGATCACGAGGATATTGAGTATCAGAGAAAACTAAAGATGGGAAATTCAAATAACCGACTGATACTCATCGCTATCATTATTACCATATTATTGTTGGCTTACGTCTACTACCTAGGGACCAGCGGTCAAACGATCAGATAAACTATCATTAAGCATTGCCCTTAATATTCAGTTGACTACAATTCGCTTTTTGAAGGATCGAATTTGCCACTTCCTGAATTTCATTTGGAGTCACTTTACCATACACATCAGGTTCGGAATTGACGAGATTGGCATCACCCAGGTATTCAAAAAAACTGAGGTTCATTACATTATTGAGCAAGCTGGTATTACTGAATGCAACTGCACTCAACATTTGATTCAGGATTTTTGACAATTCTTTTGACTCAATTTCCTTTGACTTCAGGCGCTCGAGTTCTTCCCATATCGAATTCGCTGCTTCCTCATGCGTTGTTCCCGAGGCTAGCTTCCCTTCAATGATTAGTAATCCGGGATCTGTGTTACCCGTCACATATGCATCAATGGAT
Source organism: Bacteroidia bacterium (assembly GCA_018680005.1). GTDB lineage: Bacteria > Bacteroidota > Bacteroidia > Chitinophagales > Saprospiraceae > HDS-20. The sequence goes on from JAHHJQ010000057.1 coordinate 8,523, forward strand.
AGAAATATTTTGCGATCGAGCACTAACTTTTGATAGAGTCTGGAAGATTTTCCATTACCTAGAATATCGGAAATAAAATCGGCTGCATAATAAGTGCTATGTATACGTCCGGGCATATGAAATGCCAGAAATAATACATCCACCGGCACGTCTTCATGAACCTCTTTGAACCGCATTGCCCTCTGGTTAGGTTCTACAATAGTTTCAGATGTCTGTGGGTTCATCGGATCAAGATCACCAAACCATTCTGCCGCTAACGCAATACTCTGATCCTTGGACAAATTGCCACCAAGAGTAAGAATAGCATTATTAGGAGTATAATAATGGGTGTAGTAGTTTTTCAAATCTTCAAGACCAATCTTTTGGATATGTTGTTCATTAATTCCAATTGTAGGCCATTGGTAAGGATGGACTTGATAAGCCAGATCCAGGAGATGATGCCAGACCATACCATAAGGTTGATTCAGGCAAGTTTCTTTGAACTCCTCGATGACAACGCTCTGCTGTGTAAGAAATGCATCTTTTGAAAGGACGAGATCCTGCATTCTGTCCGATTCAAGCCAAAGGGCGGTCTTTAGATTTTCGGCCGGCAATAATTCATAATAATTGGTGATGTCCTTGTTGGTAAATGCATTGTTCTCTCCTGATGCCAATTGCATGGGAGTGTCAAAATCGGGTGCATTTGATGAGCCTGTGAACATCATGTGTTCAAGCAGATGGGCTAATCCTGTCTTATCGCAGGGATCGTGTTTTGAACCTACTTTGTATAGCAAGTTTACGGCTACCATAGGAGTGGTGCGGTCCTCGTGAACGAGAACAGTCAAACCATTATCAAGGATTGTTCTAGAATATTGAATCAAGAGACGAGTATACGTTGGTATCTGAAAAGATCGGCTAAAGTAATCTTTACCCTATTACTACATGATGATCATTAGAAATATATTAACCCCTTTTGATAGAATAGGTTTATTGATTTTCACTTATCCTTGTATTCATATCAGCTATTGGTTAATTGACGCATATGCAAGATGAACAGAATCATATCGGCTTTGGTGCAGGGCAAGCTCCATTTCTAAGAGGACCCTACCCGACAATGTATACCGTGCGACCCTGGACGATACGTCAGTATAGTGGTTTCAGTACAGCGGAAGAGAGCAACGCTTTTTATAGAAGAAATCTGGCAGGAGGACAGAAGGGTTTATCGGTCGCATTTGATCTGGCCACCCATCGAGGTTATGATAGTGACAATCCAAGAGTGACTGGTGATGTCGGTATGGCCGGAGTGGCCATTGATACCGTGGAAGACATGAAAAGATTGTTTGAAGGGATTCCTCTGGATAAAATATCGGTATCAATGACCATGAATGGTGCTGTGATTCCAATTATGGCATTCTATATCGTAGCTGCCGAAGAAAGTGGGGTGGCTACGAAAGATCTTACCGGTACCATTCAGAATGATATCCTCAAGGAGTTTATGGTGCGCAACACCTACATCTATCCTCCGAAACCTTCGATGAGATTGATCTCAGATATATTTGGATATACATCTGAACATATGCCACGATTCAATTCTATTAGCATCAGTGGGTATCACATGCATGAAGCAGGTGCCCCGGCAACCATGGAATTAGCATATACACTTGCAGATGGTCTGGAATATATCAAAACGGGAATCGCCGCCGGGTTAGATATTGATGATTTTGCACCCAGATTGTCCTTCTTCTGGGGGATTGGGATGCATCATTTCGAAGAAGTAGCTAAGATGAGAGCCGCTCGGATGCTTTGGGCCAAGATAGTGAAGCAGTTTGATCCAAAGAATCCAAAATCAATGATGCTGCGAACACATTGCCAGACATCGGGATATAGTCTTACGGCCCAGGATCCATATAACAATATCACACGCACTACCGTGGAAGCGCTTTCCGCAGTGCTCGGGGGGACGCAATCCCTGCATACCAATTCATTTGATGAGGCGCTCGCGCTCCCTACAGATTATTCGGCTAAAATCGCCCGTGAAACACAAAAGTATATTCAACAACAAACAGACATTACGAATGTGGTAGATCCATATGGCGGATCCAAACATGTTGAACAACTAACGGCTGATATTGCGAGCCAGGCCTGGGAACTAATCCAGGAAGTTGAAGATCTAGGTGGCATGACCAAAGCTATCGAAAAAGGACTGCCAAAAATGCGGATAGAGGAAGCAGCAGCGATAAAACAAGGCCAATTGGATACTGGACAGGCTAAGGTTATAGGGGTAAACATATTTCAATTGACAAATGAACCCGACATTGATATTTTGGAAATTGATAATTCTAAAGTTCGACAACAGCAGATAGAAAGTATCCAAAAGGTAAAGACTTCAAGAAATTCATCTCAAGTTGCAGAACTGTTGTCAGAGTTAACCAATTGTGCCAAAGAAGGCAATGGAAATCTATTGGAGATAGCTGTACGTGCGGCCAAAGCACGAGCCACCCTGGGTGAAATTTCTGATGCCATGGAAAAAGTGTATGGCAGATATAAAGCCACTCATAGAATGATAAGTGGTGTATATTCGAACACAGTGAAAGGAGATGATACATATCAGCATGCACGAAAATTGTCGGATGACTTTGCCGAAAAAGAAGGTAGACGACCAAGGATCTTAATTGCCAAATTGGGTCAGGATGGTCATGATCGTGGTGCTAAAATTATTGCGACGAGTTTTGCGGATTTAGGATTTGATGTAGATATAGGTCCGCTCTTTCAAACACCGATAGAAGCAGTAAAACAGGCCATAGAGAACGACGTCCACATTATCGGTATATCCTCACTGGCAGCCGGTCATAAAATGCTCGTTCCTCAAACTATTGAAGCACTAAAGTCAAATGACAGAGAAGACATTCTGGTCATAGTCGGGGGAGTAGTTCCTCCTTCGGATTATGAGTTTCTTTACGAGCAAGGTGTTGCCGGAGTCTATGGACCGGGAACTGTAATTTCCAAAGCTGCCATCGAGATATTAGAGGGAATGATGAAGGAATCGTGAAACGATAGCCTTGTGCTAGCCAGCTATGGTTTTCACTATTTTTTTGGAGTCATCATATACGGTCCCCAGGATACCTCCAAGACTATAGTTGTTAAATCCGATGGTGTACAAACCTTTCCACTTCCCCGACCATTCGAGCTGCCTGGGTAATTGATTCTGATCCAGATGAGAAATATCTAAATCAGGAATAATATCCAGAATATTTGCGGTGTAACCCGTTGCAAGAATGATGGCATCAAACTTTGCGGATCGCCCGTCGACAAAGAGAACTCCTTCTTCTGTAAAGCGGTCAATATCTGGATATACGGTGATATTTCCCGCTTTGATCTGTTGGATGGTTCCTATATCTATCACTGGAGTTTTACCGGTTTCCCGAAGTACAACTGCCGGATATTCTTTTCTAATCCTTAGCCCATATTTTGAGAGATCTCCAAAAATCATCTTCTGAATCTGAGCCCCTACCCAATCGCCTAGTCCAAAAGGAATTTTTGTCAAAATTTTACTCGTGGTTTGGACTGGTCGCCCA
>JAHHJQ010000077.1 GCA_018680005.1 Bacteroidia bacterium
GCAACTCAGTATCCAATCGTATATGGTTGTAGCGATAGTCGTGGAAATCTATTTCATCAATATTGGCAGAAATGTTCGCTACTAGATTATACAACTCACTCCCTTGCATACTGATTTCCCCAGATCCTGAAACAATACCCAATTGTTCATTATCAAGAAAATGTTTTAGATTGACATTATCGAAATCCGCATGTCCGTCTATAGTAATGTTGTTATTCTGATAACCTAGCTCTCCTTTAAATCCAATTGTCCCTTCATTAGACACAAGTCTTATATCAGAAAAAATATGATCAATATTGCCTTTAATCTTTCCATCCAACAAAATGTCCTTTGGTAAATTAAATTTCAGGCTGTCTGTGTCCAACAAATGCATAACTGTGGATCTTGTCATTTTGACATTTACCTTGTCTAAATCAAACTGAATGGGTGATTTTTTACTAGTTATATTAGATACAAAACCGCTAACCCCTACTTTGTCAAAACGTCCCCATGATAAATTGCTATTGATTACTTCCATTTCGTTGAAGAATCCTTTTACATATACATTACCTTTTATATTATTTTCAACAAGCTTGGAAATTTTCGGATTCTTTCTCCAATCAGGATTAAAGTAGAACACATCCTTTGGATTCAGGAGTACATCTGGAAAATTTACATCAAATTGGACTAATTCCGGGTTAGACATAAATTCATTAAGGGATTTATAAAAAATATGAACTTCTCCCTTTAATCGGTTATGACCTGTTTTGATTTGTAAATTTTGTATTGCTAAATTATCATTGTCGAATTCAACATCAGATGTCAAATTACTAATATTGAATCCTGATCTTTCTTTTACTGACAGTGACAACAATTGTCCCGAACCTTCAGATTTACTTATAAACAATTTACGAGAATCTAAATTTAATTCTTGAAGAATGACGTCGTTAGGATTAAATATTCCCTTTACTCCAACTGCATCTCCTCTTCGGAAAGCCAAATTATTTTCGATCAGTTTCAAATTGTCTATATCTAATTTCCAATCTAAACCAATCGATGAATCGGATTGCGTCAATAATCCAGACTTGTCCGATGAATTAGAATTCATATCATGATAATTCAATTCTCCACTGCTTAATATCACTGACTGAGCGGAAATATAATTATCCTCTGGACTAATATTTATGGATTCAAAAAGGCTTTGCGGTAGAAAAGATTTAATCTCCAAACCATCTACCGCTGATGTGTAATCTGCAGCAATATTGATTATCTCTGCTTGATTGATAGCTATATGGTTTATGGAATTATCAGGTACATTAATTTCATCAACCTCAGATTTAGTCCCATACTTATTGTATATAAATGCCCCGTCATTGAGGGATAAAAGATCAACTTCATATTCTCGCTTTGAAATATTCATCTTTTTCATTTCAAGATCCAGGTCTTCTAATTTGACCAAATAATTGATCCCTTGGATAGCATCATTCGAAGCAATCCTTATTTTATCCATTGATATTTTTTGAAAACTTAGAGGAATCGATTTCGACTTACCGCTATCAGAAGAGGTAAATGCATCCATTATGAACTGATAATTGAATTCACCTGATACAGAAGACCGATCAACATTGAGCCTAACATCTCTTCCTATGATGTATTCGATATCAATGGTCTTCTTGCGAATGAGTGACCAAAGGTCCAAATTGACATTGACATGTTCCGCATACACCAGTGTGTCTTGCTGTAGATCTTCCAGGTAAATTCCTTTCGCTACCAGATCCCCTACCCAGCTGAGATATAAATAGTCTATTTTGATGGTGGTATTTGTCTTGCTCGATAAATAAGCCGTAGTCCTTTTTAATATATACTGTTGTCCTTGATCACTCCTTACCCATAAGAATATCAATAAAAATATAATAGGTATAAGAAGTATAATACCTATTATTTTAATTGGCCTCAATGACTTCAAAAATTTGGAATTCATATCAATCTCTGTTCAGAACTGATAGATTTATTAACCCATCTTTGGGGTACATGCCTACAATATCTTAGTATCTGTCAAATGTTATAGGAAACTTCAATATTATAGAGTAAATAGATTTTCAAATCATTTTAGAAATAAACTTGAAATTTAACGATAAGCGTAATAATTAGGAGTCAAAATATATTTTAATAAACTTTGGAACAGTTACTAAAAAAAAATATCAAATTGATCGTTGTAGCTTTGTGTACATAGTATACGTTATGATCAGTTAGTACAAATTACAAAATATATGTCTAACTGGTTATTATGTAATGAGTTTCGATAACGAGTAACAACAATTGAGTTGCATTATAACATCCGCAGGTTATTGTATCTTCAACACCAAAGTGAATATCATGAAACCAATCCTTATTTTTTCTGTCATTCTTGTTCTGATCTCGTGTCAGCCCAAGGATACACCGATCACCTCGAATGAAATCATTTGGGACACCTGGGGTGTGCCACATATCTATGCAACTTCCGATGCGGATCTTTACAAAATGATGGGTTGGGCGCAGATGAAAAATCATGGTGACCTGATTCTCAAACTGTATGGTGAAGCAAGAGGGATGTCCTCCTTTTTATGGGAAGGCGATGCCACCAGGGATGAAATTTTGCATACGCTCGGATTGGTCGAAAACGCAGAGAAGATCTATGAAGGTCTGGAAGCTGAATACAAAGAAATCGTGGATGCCTTTACGACTGGTATGAATGCATATGTTACAAAGCATAAATCAACATTGAACGAAAAATATACTGCAGTCTTGCCATTGCAACCCATCGATGTCATTGCACACAGCAACCGTGTCATGTATTACGAATTTCTGATCAACAGAGCCATGGGCACAGCCAGCGAATGGGAACCGGGATCCAATGCCTGGGCGATCACAGACTCTAAATCCACCAGCGGTAATAGTTTGTTACTCGCCAATCCGCACCTTCCCTGGGAAGATTTCTGGTTGTTTTTTGAAAGCCAAATGATCACAGACGACAACAGTTTGTATGGTGCAACTTTGGTTGGAATGCCAACTATTGGGATTGGCTTCAATGAATATCTTGGCTGGACGCATACGGTCAACACCCTCGATAATGTCGATCTGTACGAGATCAATGTGAGAGATGGTGAGTATGAAATAGACGGTGAATGGAAAAAGTTTGAAGAAAAGGAAATTCCATTTTCTACCAAAGAAACTGATGGTGTGATCGTCCAAAAAACCTGTGACTATGGGATCGTCGTCAAAGAATCAAGTAATAAGGCATTAGCCATTCGTTATCCCAATATGGATGCCAGCATGAATCCTTTTAGCCAGTGGGTAAGGATGGGCGCTGCAAAATCATTGGAAGAATTTCAGGAAGCGCTAAAGGTCAACACGATCCCGCTCTTCAACGTAGTCTATGCCGATCATGATGGCAATATTCTTTATCACTTTGGTGGCAATATCCCAAAGAAAAATGGAGACTGGGAGCGTTGGCAGGATGTAGTGGCCACATCAAGCAGTGACGATGTCTGGACAGAATACTATGACTTTGGAGAAGTACCGGCCTATATCAATCCTGAAAGCGATTGGATCCAGAATGCCAATGATCCACCATATACCAGCACAGTTCCCGCAACCATCTTGCCGGGTGACTTTCCATCACATATCGCTCCTAACAGCATGTCTTTCAGACCACAGCGCTCAGCGACATTGATTTCACAGAAAGGATCGCTGTCTTTTGAAGAATTTATCAATCTCAAACATGATACAAAGTCACAAATGGCCCTGCGGATCCAGGATGATCTGGCCGCTTTGACGGATCAGGCACCAGACAGTCTCACAAGGGCTGCTCTTGACCTCATGTCCAACTGGGATGGCACCTTCAATGCGGATAGCAAGGGATCGCTTTTATTTACCAATATGATTCTATCCACCAGAAGTGCAGGTCTCTTCAAAGAAGAATGGGACTTTGACAACCCACTCTCTACGCCTGATGGTTTCAAACAACCGGAGTATGTCCTTGGCCTTGTAAAGGCTACAGCTGAGCGTCTCAATCAAACTTTCGGGGCGATCGATGTCCCTTATGGTGATGTCTTCCGAGTCCGTGTTGGAGAATATGAATTTCCTGCCAATGGTGGTTTTGGTGGTCTGGGTATTTTCAGGACGATGAACTATATCCCCGGCGAAGATGGAAAATACTATGCGTATCATGGTGACAGCTATGTCTGCACTATGGAATTTAGCAAACCTGTACGCGCAAAAGCAATACTCGGATATGGCAATGCCACCCAACCTGGCAACCCCCACGTCGGCGATCAGCTAGAACTCTATTCCAAAAAAGAACTAAGAGATGTCTGGCTAACACGAAAAGATCATGAAGCAAATCTCGAACTCAGAGAAACATTAGAGGATATGTAGTCTTTGTCTTTATCCGGTGGACTAATAGGGACAATGTGATCGGGTTTATTATAGAAACTGGCTAATAATTACAGCCATAATAATTACCGAATGTAACTGGATATACATCTCGTTTCCAAAAGGATTGAAGCCCTTAGCATCTCTAATTGATGCTAATTACTTTTTCTGTTTGCTTTTTTTGTCTTTAGTAGTCTTTTTTGACTTCCGCTTCCCTTTAGCACCTTTCCCAGATTTGTCTTTTTTGCCCTTTTTAGCTTTGGACTTCTTTGACTTTTTGCCTTTGGACTTCTTTGACTTTTTACCTTTTGATTTTTTCTTTCCCTTGTCTTTTTTCTTTTGTTTGATCTTTTTATTGCCCTTTGTTTTCTTCTGCTTCTTTTTACGGTCTTTCGAAGAAGAAATTTCATCTCCAGGGTCACTTGATTTTATATCTTCAGAACCTTGAGTGAATTCATCGTTCATCAAACTTTCAGATATTGAATCCATTGCAGGTAAATCAGGAAACACCTTTAACCGCATTTTTCGGAACTTTGTTACCCAGTAATTCACTTGCCCAATTGTAAGTCCAGACGTGACTGCGGCTTGCGCCCGGGTGTTTTTTTCATTGACCGCCAGAAGTGCTACGGCATGTTGGCTGTGACGGACATCACTATTAGCGATGATTTTACAAGCCTCCTGCTCTTTTGGAGTAAGAAGTCTGCTACCACTAGATTTACGTCTATTTGACATGTTATTGCTACTTTATTTTTTGCCTAGTCCTATGGTGTTTTAAGAAAAAAAACAAACTTGAAATCAATCGTTGACGCATTAGGCGTTTATTAATTCTCTAGCGATACATCAACTTAATTTAGATTCCCAATAGACATTTGAATGCTTAAATGAATTGTTTCATCTTGTACTAAAATAAGTTTATTTCGTTAACAAAAAGCATGTCGTCTTAGAAAAGGATAGGATTAATCAGCGTTAACTTAGTCATCAATGATAGCATAGGAACTGTTATTACTAGTGACTTTTTTATTATCATGTAGAACATACTAGTTGATCAACATCATATTTATACTATCATAATGGAGAAATTAAAATACTTGATACGTACCCCTGATTCAAAATTACATCCTGCAATCAAAAGCTATACTGACTGCTTCTATTTTCTATCTCACACTTATCTCCCGAATGTAACATTGACCAATGCCACATCAGTGGATAATTTTTCTTCCTCCACTGGTAAATAGGTAAAATATAATTTATCCATTACACCATCCACCGGTTTATCTAATCGGATACGGATCAACTCACTCAGCTGACCTTCTTTAGGTTTGAGCATTTTGCCGGTTCCAATCACGCTGCCCTCCGGGCTTTCTTGGCGCACCTGAATTTCGATTTGGGAAGTTGGTAATTGCTGCCAACCTGTAACCAGATTGATCGTACCGATTCCGGTCATATCAATATTTTCCAGTGCAAACCATCCGCCATCCTGGGGTAAGATCAACAAATCCATCTCGTCATCATTGACAGGGGTAAAGCCCTCCAGATTATCTACTCCTGCAAAGGATCTTGTACTACCCGTAATTTTCAAAGTATGTATACCGGTAAGTGGTTCGACCATTTTTCCGCCTTTATCTGTATAGCTGGCAGTTAACACCATGACATTATTCTGAGAGCTCGCTTTAGGAACGATGCTTCCTTCCAATGGCAGGGAAGGTGCTTTATAAATTGCTCCGGTCAGGGATTTAATATAGACGGCCATTGCTTGTGCTTCGTCGGTAGTCAAATTTGGATGCGCAGCCATGGCTACTTCACC
>JAHHJQ010000083.1 GCA_018680005.1 Bacteroidia bacterium
ACCTAAAGGTATCGTTGACATGGGTTGTGGTAATGGTGCTTTTCTGGAACATATATTTGAAGTCATCGAGTTGCGGACAAAAAGAGGTGAGATGTTGGAAGAATATCCGCTGTTTCTCGTGGGTGCGGATTATAACGAGGCAGCTTTGAAAGTCACTCGCAAGAACCTGATCAAATCAGATATTTGGGCGAAAGTCATTTTTGGCGATATCGGAAGACCAGATTTACTTGCCGCCGATCTCAAGGAAAACTATAGAATCGAATTAGGTGATCTTCTCAATGTACGCACCTTTCTGGATCATAATCGGATCTGGGAATTTCCGCAGGTAAAGACAGAAGATCGAGTTAGCAAATCAACCGGTGCTTTTGCTCATAGAGGTGAAAAACTTAGCAATAACATGGTTGAAGACAACCTCCTTGAACATTTCAAAAAATGGGCTCCATATGTAAAGCAATTTGGATTGCTAGTCATTGAATTGCATACCATACCTCCAAATTTGACCGCTCAGAATATCGGCAAATCCGCGGCCACAGCATATGATGCAACCCATGGCTTCAGCGATCAATATATCGTCGAAGTGGAAGTGTTCAATCACATTGCGGCAGAGGCAGGGCTTTTCCCCGTAGAAAAGTACTTTTCCAAATTTCCAAATTCTGATCTGGCTACGGTCAGTATCAATTTGTTGAAAGGAAAATGAGAGCACGTGGATGCATCAAGTAGGATGTGGTAAGTGATAAGAACAGTGGGACTAATGTGTACTTCCCTAAATAAGATTGACCATGCCCCATCGACTATGGCCCGACCTACAACACAGTAATATCGACTCTATACAGCAACCATTGATCCTCAACTTTCTTCCATATTTCTGCAAGTGCTGCTTTTGAAGGTTGGCCTTTGTTGCCATGTGGGCTTACAAAAGTTTCTGACACGATTCTTCGAACGAAAGCTATCTCTGCATTGACTGTGATCTCGATGATCTCCTGATCTCGATCTGACACTGACCATCCACCATCAAACCATTCACGTATGCCATCGATCCATGCTTGCTTGCCAGACATTTGTTCACCGCCTAAAGTCCATCTTGAATAATCATCATGAAGTATGAGACCGTAAGCATCAGCCCCACCGCCCTCTTTGGCTGTGGTAGTTGAAAGAGCAGTTATTACGTCCAATATGGCTTGTTGTTGTTGATCAAATTCAGGCTGACCTGAGAGCTGAAAGACAGTGAATACAATAAGGACAGTTGATAAAAGTCGCATCACTGAAAATTATTCTTCAAATACTTCGGTCAACACGACACCCCTGCTACCTGTAGGGAATGCTGAACCGGTCATCAATGACAGCGTTGGGGCAAGATCTGTAACTGCCACCTTACGTACAGAACTTCCTCTTGGTACTCCTTTACCATACATTATAATCGGAACATGGGTATCATAGATGTATGGTGAACCATGGCTTGCTGTGATAGGGCCAGATTGTCCTAGCCAACTTGGTTTGATGATAAAGAAAACATCTCCAGATCGCTGTGGATGGTATCCATTCTGTAATAAGCGAACATGATGTGGAAGGTCACCGCTAAAGGAATGCACTTCATCTCTCGTATAGACAGATTGGACCATATCCTCTCCTTCTAGGAATGTTTTGACCGTGGCAATAATGTCGTGGTACAATTCACCATCGGTAATCTTTTCAAGATCCAAATAGATTTGACTATAGCCGCCGCTCAGAACGATATCATTAAGACCAAATTTTGATTTGATCAATTGGTTGATCCTACTCTTGAGTGCACTAGTATTATATATTCCGGTAGGTAGATTTTTGGAATTGATATATCTTGGAGCTGCACCTACCCCGTGATCGGAAGAAAGTGCAACAGTATAGTTACCCTCACCTACTTTCTTATCCAGGAATTTCAACATCTTGGCGATCGTCTTATCCAATTTAATATACATGTCCTGAATTTCAATCGAATAAGGACCAAACTGATGTCCGGCATAATCTGTAGAAGAAAATCCCATTGCGAGATAATCTACAAAATCGCCTTGACCCAATTTTTCCTCAGTAATAGCTTTCTCAGCTAAAGCCTCTACCATATCACTTCCAAAAGGAGTAACAATCAGGCTGTAGTAGGATACATATCCCGCATTCATTTCGTTCAGGTCATACGGAAATGTAGGACTCTTCTTGCCTCGCATTTTGGATTCGTACTGACTATCATCTTCCCTGCTCACGGTATACTTCTCCTCTGGATATGAAAGTTCCCAAACATTGGAATTGAATCTATCAATAATACCACTGGTGTTGAATCGCTCAACCCAGTTCGGAAGAGATTCTGCATAAAATGAACTTGTGACAAATCGGCCATGTCCAGCATCAAACCAGAATGCTCCGTCGGCAGTATGACCACCGCCCATAATGGCGGCTCTGTCTTTGATAGCTACGGAAACTACTTTTGACCTGAACTGAGAAGCCATATGCAACTCGTCTGCTATAGTCGTTACCAACAGATTATCAGGTCCGGCATGACCAACGCCTGATATTGAATCAGGTACCCCAATGGTCTGATACTGATCCATACCATTGACGACATTGATGCTCTTACCTAGTTCCCTGCTATACCATCCGTTTCCGATAATTCCCGAAACTGAAGGTACCGCCCCGGAATAAATTGCTGAATGACCAGGACCTGTTGCGGTAGGCATGAACGAATAATGTGCATTGCGATAATGAAATCCATCGCGCAGCATTCTCTTGAATCCGTCTTCACCAAACTTATCTTTAAAGCGATCAAGATAATCTCCCCTCATCTGATCAATAGTGATTACTACGACCAATTTAGGTCGTTCACTTTGACTAAATGCGACTGCACTGCTGAAGAGTACAAGGAAAAATACGAAAACTGATTGCAGGAATTTGTCAGCGACAAAATTGGTTTTAATGGTTTCAGACATCCTCTTGATTGTTAAGTGACTACCAATATAGAAACAAAACAAATCCTACCCCATTCTTGCTCAATCAAATCCTGGTAATTAACCAAGAATTAAGTTTAGTTGATAAGCGATCAGGACGAGCTTCATGCCAGATTTTCTATGTATTTATAGACGGAACCAGTATTTAAAAGTACGACACGATCGGAAGGTCGTATCCAATTATT
>JAHHJQ010000091.1 GCA_018680005.1 Bacteroidia bacterium
GATAATTCAATCGTTATCGTTGAGAACATTGAGCGATTTATGGCTATGGGATATTCCAGAATAGCTGCTGCCATTCGAGGTACCCAACAACTGATGGGACCTGTCATTAGTGCGACGCTAACAACGATCTTTGCTTTTATACCTATCGCATTGATGCCGGAAAAAACAGGTGAATTTATCAAATCTTTACCAATAGGTGTTGTTGCAACATTATTGGCTTCATTGGTTATTGCAACTACGCTGACTCCTCTTTTGGCATCATGGCTTTTGAAGCATCCAACAAATAGCAAGGAGCGAAAACCAGGTATTGTCCTGAGAGGTGCCCGATATCTGATCGAAGGTCCTTACAGAAAGATAATAAATCTGATTCTCGACAACAGATTGATCACCGCCAGCTTATCCATTTTATTATTCATGGGTGCCGTTTTCTTGATGACGCGTACCAACATTTCATTTTTTCCGAAAGCGGATAAACCATTATTCAAGGTTCAGATTCATATGCCCAAGGGCACCAATCTTGATGCAACAGATGAAGTGACGAGGTATGTAGAAAGTGTATTAGATACCATCCCAATGATAACCCATTATGCTACGAATGTTGGTCACGGTAATGCGCGAATATTTTATAATCTGGATAGTCGAAACTACAGAGAGAATTTCGCAGATATAGTGGCTTTTACGGACTCTTATTTTAAAGGTCCTTTTACGCAGTTAATATCGGATCTACGTGAAACGTTTGATCAGTATTCCTATGGAAATATTACGGTAAAAGAACTTCAACAGGGTCCTCCTTCCGAAGGCGCCATAGCGATATCCATCATCGGAGATGACCTGGATCAACTTGGAATTTATGCGAATCGACTTGAACAAACAATGGAAGATCATCCGGCAGCATTCAATGTCGAGAATCCGCTGAAGTATAAAGGAACTGATCTTTACTTCAACATCAACAAGGAAAAAGCCCTCATGCTGGGTGTCCCTATCTATTCTATTGATAAGTCAATCCGAAGCTATCTGAGTGGTAATATGATCAGCACATTTAAGAATAAAAATGCTAAGGAGTTTGACATCGTAGTGGAGTATAAAGCAGGACAAGAATTTGAACTTAGCGATTTTGATAAATTGAGTGTAAGGTCCATGACGGGGAATTTTATCCCTATCAAACAATTTGCGTCTATTGAATTTCGAGAAGCTCCTGTCAATATTGATCACAGAGATGGAAGACGCACTGTACTTGTAAGTGCTGATAAAATCGAAAACTATAGTCTGGATAGAGCAGTTGACGAAATTGTAACAGCTTTTGTTGGAGACGGTTTACAGCCTGGATATAGTTATGAACTGGAGGGAGAAATCGCCAATCGAGATGATTCATTTGGAGGTCTAGGAGTTGCTTCGGTCATTGCTTTACTTTTGATCCTTGGCGTATTGGTTGTACAGTTTAGTTCATTTCGGCAACCCTTGATTATCGCTTCTTCATTACCGTTGGCGTTTATTGGTTCTATTGTAGGACTTTGGATTTGTGGATATAGCTTTTCTTTTACTGGTTTTATCGGACTCGTAAGTTTGATTGGGATTTCGATAAACAATTCAATCGTACTTGTCGACTTTGCGAACGTGTTGGTTCAGGAAGGACGAACTATACGTGAAGCCATAATAAAGGCAGCAGAGACCAGGTTTTTGCCAATCATCATGACTACGCTTACGACTATCCTTGGTCTTTTGCCTTTGACATTAAGTGAAAGTCCTATGTGGACCCCGATGGGTATTGTAATTATTGGGGGTCTAATCAGTTCGACCTTCTTTATCCTCTTGATCGTACCTGTACTTTACACATGGTTGACAAAAGAAGATAGGGCGGAAAGATTAGAAATGGAAAAAGCTTTACTTGAGATAGAAGCATAGGTCATTTTGCTTGTACCTGGAAATATTATTTAATTCACTAGCCAGGATAGAGAAGCCATCAAGAATTGATCTATTTTTGATGTTTTATTTTACCTATTAGAAAGCCAATCATGAAGAAGTATAATTTTTATGCTGGTCCAGCGATCTTATCCGAGACAGTAATTCGAAAGGCGTCTGAAGCGGCCTTGGAATATGAAGGTACAGGTCTCTCTCTGCTTGAAATTTCACATAGAAGCAAGGAATTAGTTGCCATGATGGAAGAGACAGAATCATTGGTCAAGGAGTTGCTCGGTCTCGATGATGATTGGGCTGTGCTTTTTCTCACTGGTGGAGCCAGTAGCCAATTTTTTGAAAGTGCCCAAAATCTTCTCAACGAGGGAGAATTTGCCAATTATGTGGATACGGGAACATGGTCGACCAAAGCTATTAAAGAAGCTAAACGATTTGGCGAGATTAATGTAATTGCGTCAAGCAAGGATCAGAACTACAGTTATATACCCAAAGGATATGATAATCCCCAAGGCGCAAGATATCTGCATATCACCAGCAACAACACCATCTTTGGGACACAGTTCCATTCCTTTCCCGACTCTGATTCGCCCATTGTTTGTGATATGTCTTCCGACATCTTTTGCAGACCAATAGATCCGGGTAAATTTGGAATGATCTACGCAGGAGCTCAAAAGAATCTTGGGCCCGCCGGTGTGACATTGGTTCTGATTAGAAAGTCCTTTCTAGGTGATAAGCGATCAGATATGCCGACAATTACTAATTACCACACACATATAGAAAAATCTTCGGCATTCAACACCCCTCCGGTTTTTCAGATTTATGTCTGTTTGGAATCATTGAAATGGCTAAAATCAATGGGTGGAGTAGAAGGTATGCAAAAACACAATGAGGCAAAGGCTAAGATTCTATATGACGAAATTGATAGAAATTCTCTCTTTGAGGGAACGGCAGCAAAAGAGGATAGGTCACTCATGAATGTGACTTTTGTTTCAAAGGATGAATCTCACCAGACAGAATTCCTTGCTGCGTGTGAAGCTGCAGGCTGTGTTGGACTCAAAGGCCATAGATCAGTAGGAGGTTTCAGGGCTTCTATCTACAATGCAATGCCAAAGGAAGGGATTGAAGTCTTAGTACAGATTATGAAGGAATTCGAAAATAAAAAGGGGTAGTTTTCACAAATGGCCAAAAAGGTTGAACATCTCAAAATGGATATTGAAGGTCAACCCATCCCTTTTTTATTGCATCGTGAATATCGAAACAGTGTTCGATTTGCCGTAGGGAAAAAAGGTATCCTCATCAGGATTCCAAAGTTCTATTCGAAAAAAGATGCATTCAACGAAATTAATCGGGCGGTTCACTGGGTCAAATCACTAAAAGTGAAAAAACCTCGAATTTTAGATCGATATATTTTGAGGACGTACAGCACTGGAGATCAGATTCAAATATACGACCGGTCCTATACTATCAATCTGGAAGAATATTCTAATCTGAATAAATATAGCAGAGCTAATCTTAAAAGTGGAATCATTCATATCAAGCTTGCAGAAACGGATCCTTCACTGAAAGATAAGACCCTCAAGACATTGCTTAGTCGTGTGATAAGTCAGGATTGTCTACCTGAAATATCAAGAAGGGTTAAGGAATTAAATCATTTACATTTCCAACAGGAAATCAAAAATGTTCGGCTCAAATACAACCATTCCAATTGGGGCAGTTGCTCAACTAAGGGTAACATCAATTTGTCATCCAGACTGTTGTTTGCTCCCTTGGACGTGCAGGACTATGTAATCATTCACGAATTAGCACATCTGATAGAACACAATCATTCTCCCAGGTTTTGGAAACTGGTGAAGGATGCGATGCCGGATTACATTGAAAAGGAGCAATGGTTAAAGATTAATGGAAGCAAATGTGATTTTTAGCAATGAAAAAGCCGATCATTATAGTTAATGAACGGCTTTTTTGATTGTTGCTCAATCGTATTTAGCGATTATTCTTCGACTACTTCGAATGCCACATTGGTGACAACTTCCGGATGAAGATTTAATGTAGCTTCATATGAACCGATAAATTTGACTTCTTCGGGCATTTGAATTTTTCTTCGTTCCACATCTACGTCAAGTTGCTCTTTCAGTGCGGACGAAATTTGAACATTGGTGACGCTACCAAAAATCTTTCCTTCTTTCCCTGCTTTTGCTCCAATCTTCAAAGTCTGGCTACCGATTTTTTCAACTAGATCTTTATACAGATCTAATTTGGCCATTTCACTTCGCTCTTCACGCTTTTTGAATTCCGCAAGACGCTTCATATTTGAAGCATTGGCCAATAATGCCTTGCCTTGTGGTATCAGGTAGTTACGGCCATATCCAGGCTTGACGGATACGACTTCATGCTTATAACCTACCTTGTCGATATCTTTTAATAGAATAATATCCATGATTACAGTTCTTTTCGATTTAGAAATTCAGTTATTTCAACAAGTCAGTGACATACGGTAGTAATGCAAGATGTCTTGCACGTTTCACCGCAGTAGCTACTTTTCTTTGATAGGATAGAGATGTTCCTGTAATTCGTCTTGGAAGAATCTTACCCTGTTCGTTTACGAATTGAATCAAGAAATCAGGATCCTTGTAGTCGATATGTCGGATTCCATATTTTCTAAATCTGCAATATTTCTTTTTCTTACCTCCAATATTTGGATTGCTAAGAAATTTGATGTCTTCTCGATTTGCCATAATGTTGGACTAGGTTTTTTACTCTTCTTCAGCCTTGGCTGCAGGTTTTGCAGCAGGAGCAGGAGCAGGAGTTGGTTTAGCAATTGATTTCTTCTCTTCAGCAATTTCTTCTGAAATCTTTTCCTTTCGTATTCCGATAAGACCATTACGCTTATCCTCATTGTACTTTACACCAAATTTGTCTAAAGCAACAGTAAGGAATCTGATAATACGCTTATCCCGGCGAAGGGCAAGCTCGAAGTCATCGATGATATTTCCAGCTTCAGAATTGAATTCAAACGTGTAATACACACCTGAATGTCTCTTCTTAATTGGATAAGCCAACTGGCGGAGACCCATTTCTTCGATGTGAACTATCGAACAACCATCCTTTTTGAGGAGGTCTTCATAAGTTTTTGCTGTCGATTTAATTTCATCGCCGGACAGCACGGGATCGAC
Organism: Bacteroidia bacterium; assembly: GCA_018680005.1. Taxonomy (GTDB): domain Bacteria; phylum Bacteroidota; class Bacteroidia; order Chitinophagales; family Saprospiraceae; genus HDS-20. Next base: position 5,088 of record JAHHJQ010000091.1, read on the forward strand.
GATAAAAGTGATTTCGTAGTTCTTCATTCTTAATTAATGATATTTAACTTTTTTAAAAAGCGAGCGCAAAGATAATGTTTTAACCTAGTAATTGCAAAGCACAATGATATTTGCTCTTTTGCTTTCTTTCGATGTAATATTGCGCTCTGTTAATTGTCAAAAAGTATAGTTCGAGACATGAAGATCGCGTTGGCACAATTGAATTATCATATCGGAAACTTTCAGGGAAATGTTGCTCAAATGCTTGAGGCTATAGATCGGGCAAAAGATGATGGTGCAGATATCATTTGTTTTGCAGAATTGGCGACATGTGGCTATCCGCCAAGGGATTTTTTGGAGTTCAATGATTTTATCCATTTATGTGAGGAGAGTATCGATATCTTAACCGAGGCAGCTGATGAAATAGCTGTCGTAGTTGGTTCTCCAAGCAGAAATCCTTCTGTGCTTGGAAAGAATCTGTACAACTCCGTCTTCTTTTTGGCGGATCAGAAAGTGCTGAAAGAACAACACAAGGCCTTGCTGCCGACATATGATATTTTTGATGAGTACCGATATTTTGAGCCGGCCAAAGAGTTCGATATTGTGGAATACAAAGGATGCAAAATTGCCTTAACCATTTGTGAGGACATATGGGATTTGCCAATTACTGAAGATGAACATCATGACCCTTTATATACGATATGCCCTTTGGATGAGGTCAGGGCAAAGGATCCTGATTTTATCATCAATGTCTCTGCTTCTCCTTTCAGTTATAGTCATGCTGAAGAACGCATAGCTATCCTCAAGGCAAATGTCCGTCGCTACGGCATTCCAATGTTCTATGTTAATCATATTGGAGCACAGACCGAAATCATCTTTGATGGCGGATCAACTGTGATGTCGCCTGATGCATCTGTATATGAGGAAAGCCCATACTTCAAGGAATGGTATAAAGTATTCGATCTGGAAGATGTAAAGGCTGGAAACCAAAATATCGAGCAGAAGCAATACAAGATGCAGGAAATTCATGATGCATTGGTATTAGGTGTAAAGGATTATTTTGGCAAATTGGGCTTTAAGAAAGCTGTGATTGGGCTTTCCGGAGGTATAGACTCCGCCGTTACAACAGCCTTAGCCGTCCGAGCGCTCGGAAGTGAAAATGTCCGTGTATTGTTGATGCCATCGCAATACTCTTCAGATCATTCCATAGAAGATGCAGTGAGTCTTGCCAGGAATTTGGGAATCAAATATGATATTGTTCCCATTGAGGATATCTATGCGGCTTTCATGAATGAATTGCAACCGCTTTTTGAAAACAAACCTTCTAATATTGCTGAAGAAAATCTCCAAGCCAGAGCAAGAGGAGTACTCCTGATGGCTATATCCAATAAACATGGACATATTGTACTGAATACTTCTAATAAAAGTGAAGCGGCTGTAGGGTATGGTACACTTTACGGCGACATGTGTGGTGGTCTTTCTGTCATTGGTGATGTTTATAAGACTGAGGTCTTTGAATTAGCAAAACATATCAACAGACATGGTGAAATCATTCCTGAAAACACAATTACAAAACCACCTTCGGCAGAACTCCGGCCAAATCAAAAAGACACAGATAGTCTTCCTGAGTATCACGAATTGGATGAAATCTTATTTGAATACATTGAAAAAAGAAAAGGCCCTAAAGAGATTATAGCCATGGGTCATGACGAAAAATTGGTAAGACGTATCCTCAGGCTTGTTAATATCAACGAATTTAAAAGATATCAGACTGCACCAACTCTTAGAATAAGTTCGAAAGCATTTGGAATGGGTAGGAGAATGCCGATTGTTGGGAAATATCTGAATTGATCTAAAAACAAAGCCTCTCCATAAAAATGAAGAGGCCCTATATTTTCTTGATATTTGATCATCCCATTTCTGAAACTACTTCTGTTACTTCCGGAATCATACGTTTCATCATACCTTCTATACCGGCTTTGAGGGTTACAGTGGAAGATGGACATCCGCTGCAAGATCCTTGGAGAACCACTGTCACTATACCATCTTTGAATTGTTTAAATTCAATATTCCCACCATCCATTTCAACTGCTGGTTTTACATATGTATTCAATAGATCCTTTATTCTTCGCACCAATTCAACTTCTTCTCCTGAATATTCATACCCTACACCGTTAGCAGCTTCCTGTTCTGCCATCGCTGCTTCAAAACCTTCGTTTATTACTGTATCACCAGAATCGATATAGTCTATGATAAATTGCTTTGCTTTTAACTTGATATCTTCCCAGGAATAATTTAATTCTTTGGTGACTGTCACGAAATTGTTGCAGATATAAACACCCTTGACATAAGGCTGCTGGAATAATGCGAGAGCAAGCGGCGACCATTCTTTTGCCAATTCTTCTTCTCTGAAATCAGCTGTTCCCTTGTATATCATACGATTTGAAACAAATTTAAGTGACTCAGGATTTGGGGTTTGTTCTGTATAGATGAGTACCGGACTCTTGGTGACTGTATTTTCCATTTTATATTTTTTCCTGTATTAAGTTCAAGTGAATATACACTGATTGTAGTTCTTTATTTGAAGCTACAAAAGTAACGGTTTAGCGATGATTTTGTTAAGAGGAATTTTTGCTGGCTTGTTGTCTTGGTTGAGAAACGGACTAGTTTTTACGTTTTCTCTTGAAATCCCCATTCTTCCAGGCTTTTACAAATTCGGCCCATTTCAATGGATTGAATATGTTCATTGGAGGTCTTTGACCCTGATAGTAAACGGTTCTTGCTTGCTGCCTTAGATAAAAATCAGCATTTTCATCTCCATCTGAAGGTACTGCTGTCATGAGTTGGCGTAGTGCCTTTTCTTCCAAATTTTTTGCAGCTGCTTCTTCGAGTGGGGTGGTGGCATCCATGGCCAAAAATTCGATATCAAAATGTTCCTTACTTGGCCAGGGAAAGATTACGGTTTCAGGTAAATTAATAGCATCTCGAGTCATGAGTTGAACAATGGAGTATCGATTGTCCTCAAGCGTATCTGGGATGATGACATCAACCGTCCTGTAACCTATAAATGAAAATTGAATGGTATCACGGATTTCAGCAACAATTGTAAAAAATCCTTTTTCGTCTGAATATGTTCCTCGCCCCTTACCTACGACATATACATTCGTATATGGGATAGGTTGAAGATTTCTGGAATCCATAATAACTCCACTGAACTGTACCAAATTATTGTTGGAAGTCCTTTGGCCCAGAAGCACTGCGCTGCCCAGGACGAGAAAAAAGAAAAGTAGTATTGATCGCTTCATGCACTCAGATTTCATTAATACGGCATACAAGTTATGGACAAAGATCAACATTAAAAACGCGAGTACCATATTGTGATATGATCAACAACTCCGATTAACATAGGTTTAACGGATAAGTTACCAAAGTGGAGAAGGATAAACTCCTTGATTGGTCATTTCAGCAAATGCCTGTTGAACAGGGTCTTTGTCGGCTTTATAAGTAACACCATACCATTTGTCTTCACAGGTGATCACCTTATAAGTGGCCTGATTGGTTTGAATCTGATCAAAAACTACTTCAGGTATTAGAAATTCTGATTTTTCCACATTGATCTTCGTTCTGATGAATTCTTCAAACATTGATTCATAAACGTCGAAAATCGAAGGATGAAATCCCCAGAAATTCATTGACACAACAGAGTCTAAAGGTGTTTGCCCCTTTTCATCATGCTCGTCATAGAATTCCACATTTCCATTATTCCTTTTGAGACGATAGCGTTCAATTACCTCGACCAGATTTCCATTATCGTCTACCTTGCAAACCCCACGATTAACGGTCCCATGATCAGAAAGTGTATTGGACAATACATAGCCGACCATTGAATGTCTATCAGGTAAAGCTTCGTCCATTAAGAATTTGGCAATCTTCTCATAGGCAGTTATACCATAATAGTCATCAGCGTTGATGACCGCAAATGGCTCGTTAATGATCTCTTTGGCAACAAGAACTGCATGCCCTGTCCCCCAGGGTTTCGTGCGTTCTTCGGGTATTTCCAGATCAGAAGGTATGAATGCATCAAGGTCCTGAAAGGCATATTCAACTTTGATCTTTTTTTCGAATTTTCCTCCGATTTTTTCCTTAAAGAGCGCCTCGAAATCTCTTCTGATCACGAATACTACTTTGTCAAACCCGGCTTTTATCGCGTCATAGATCGAATATTCAATTATTGCTTCACCGGATACACCGACTGGATCTATTTGTTTCAGTCCACCATATCGGCTACCCATTCCAGCAGCGAGGATTAATAAGGTTGGTTTCATCACTCAGGTTTTGCGCAAAAGTATTGCTTTTGAATAGAACAATTAAAAAAGCCAGGTTGAGTCTGTCAACCTGGCCTCAATTTTTTTAGAAAAACTATCTGGCGAAAGCCACAGCTCGTTTTTCACGAATGACAGTCACCTTTATCTGCCCAGGATATTGCATTTCATCCTGTATCTTTTGTGAGATCATGAATGAGAGATCGTCTGCCACCTGATCAGATACTTTTTCACTTTCTACAATTACACGAAGTTCCCTGCCCGCTTGCATGGCGTATGCTTTTTGAACTCCATCGTGCGACATAGCGATATCTTCCAACTCACCAATGCGCTTCAGATAGCTTTCGAGAATTTCTCGTCTGGCACCTGGCCTAGCCCCTGAAATGGCATCACATGCTTGTACAATTGGAGAGATGATATTGGTCATTTCTATTTCGTCATGGTGTGCACCAATAGCATTCAATACGACTCCCTTTTCACCGTGCTTTTCACACATTTGCATACCCAAGATAGCATGGGATAATTCAGAATCTTCTTCCGCAACTTTACCTATGTCATGTAACAATCCGCCGCGTTTTGCCAGTTTAATTTGAGAATTACTAAGACCCAATTCGGCAGCCATTGCAGCACACAAGTTTGCAGTTTCTTTAGAGTGTTTTAGCAGATTTTGACCATATGAAGATCTAAATCTCATCCGACCTACCATTCGCACCAGATATGGATCTAAACCATGAATATCCAATTCGATAACCGCTCTTTCACCTATTTCGACAATTTGTTCTTCGAGCTCTTTTTTGGTTTTTGTAACTACCTCTTCGATTCTTGCCGGGTGGATTCTTCCATCGGCAACAAGTCGTTTTAGAGATAATCTGCAAATTTCCCGTCGTATTGGATCAAAACTGGAAATAATGATCGCTTCCGGTGTATCATCAACGACAATCTCAGCTCCGGTAGCGGCTTCAAGAGCCCTAATGTTTCGGCCTTCACGTCCAATGATTTGACCTTTGATATCATCAGAATCCAGGTTGAAAACAGATACCGTGTTTTCAATCGTGTATTCAGCACACATCCGCTGAATAGTTTGAATTACAATTTTCTTAGCCTCCTTAGTGGCTGTTAGTTTTGCTTCCTGAACTTTGTTTTTCACGAGCGCCATAGCTTCGGTTTCGGCTTTACCCTTAACTACTTCGAGCAGTTGTTCTTTGGCATCTGCTTCTGAAAGTTGGGCTACTTTTTCCAATGCTTTAATATGCACTTCACTGTGAGCAGACAGCTCTTCTTTCTTTTTAGCTACGATTTTGAGTTGTCGTTCCAGATTTTCTCTTATCGCCTTGACTTCGGCTTCACGATTATCAACATCATCAAGCTTTGACTGAAAGTTACCTTTTTCAGCTTTTAATGCATCCTTCTTTTGCTTGACCGACATTTCCAATTCTTTCAATTCAACCATCCTGTCACTTTTCTTTTGTTCAAAGTCAATGCGCATTTTGGAGAATCTCTCTTTGGCTTCTGCAATCTTACGTTGCTTGATTGATTCGTTTTTATCTTGAGCTTTGGAGACAATAGATTTGGCTTTGGATTCAGCATCAGAAACCAATCGTGTTGCGGTAGAACGAGCTTCTTTTATCTCCTGATCAGCTGTGGCATTCATTTCGTCAATCAACTTCTTCTTCTGTCCTCTGGATAAAAAGTTGACGAGAATGTATCCTATGATCACCCCGACGACTAATCCTATAGCTAACCCTGTTTCTATTCCCATAATGATAATTTTTAAATGGATTTTAGAATATATTAAAGTTCCTTTCCAACCATTGTTAGAAAGGTTGAGGTTGGGAAGATCCAACTTCTGGTGTCGCTATTCTATGAGAGATTTGAGACCTGGGAAAAATGTCAGGATAATGCACTATCAACCATGGCTTCTATCTGATTCAGATGTTGGACCATATTGCTACTTTCAGTGCTTTCACGATTTTTATGCAAGTCTACGGCGTAGGTTAACAAGGCCATAGCCAGACAATCCTGTTTATCTTTCTGGGAGTATGTAAGTTGAAAAGTATTGATCTTGTCATTAATCTCCTTGACAATATCTTTTATACGTTTTTCATCCTTTTCTTTGATTTTCAAAGGATAGGGACGATTGGCAATTAATACCGTAATACTTTTCATTTTTTCTGCATCCATTCGCTACCAATTATTCACGATTTCAATGCACTTATCTACTTCCTTTATATATCTATCAAATTTCGCTTTTAAAGCCTCCGTCTCTTTTTCTGACCTGGCAGGTGCAGATTGAGGTATAGATGACCTGTATAATGCGGATTCAACAGCTTTAGGCTCAGAGGTATTTCCCTCATGTTTAGCTAAATTCTGCTTTAACCTTTGGTTCTCTTCGTTAAGCAATGCACAATCTGTTTTGTATTGCTCCAATAACAGGGTCAACTTCTTGACCTTTAATTCAATATTCTGAACCTTAGAAATCACAGAATCCATATTTCAAAAATAAATAAATAATACTCGTATTATTTATTTTTTTAAAGTGCCAGACTAACTTCTTACAGTAGCCCCTAGTTCAGACTCGTATCGTCGAATCAAATTGTTCATGATTTTTTCGACTTGCTTGTCTTTCAATGTTTGTTCCTTGTCTTCGAAAACCATACTGAGTGCGTAGGATTTCTTTCCCGGCCCCAATTGTTTGGCGTTCTTGTAGACATCAAATAAGTTGACGGAACTTAATATTTTTTTACCGCTTTGACGCGCTATAGTTGCAAGCTGGTCAAACTTTACGTCTTCATCAATGACAACTGCAAGATCGCGGCGCATCGTCGGAAACTTATTTAACGGTTCATAGATGATTCGTTTTTTGGATCTTCTTTGGGTCAATAAATCCCAATTGAAATCTACAAAGTGAACATCTTTCTTAATACCCATGGCGGCAAGGATATCTGACTTTAGTTTTCCAAATGAAACAAGACAATCTCTTCCTGACATATAGGACAATCCATAGTCATATATTGTTTCAGGGGCATCTTGAACCTTAAAACTTGAAAAGGACAATCTGGTGAGGATATTCTTTACCAATCCTTTTAATGTATAGATGTCAGTTTTGGATGAATTAGGCTTCCAGCTTTCCCCCTGATAATCTCCTGACATGGTCAATACAAGATGTTCCGATTCATTGAATCCATCTCCTTCTTTGAGATAGGACCGGCCAAATTCAAATAGATTCAAATTTTCTTCCTGTCTGTTGTGATTATGAGCGACAGCTTCGAGACACCCATACAACAACGTTGGACGCATGATATCGAGATGAATATTGGAAGTATTGTTGACATAGACCAGGTCCTTATCGTCAAAAGGCAATACCTGATCTGCATATTTTGATTGCGTCAAGGACATCGACATCATTTCTGAAAATCCATTGCTGATCAGGTATCGTGCTGCTGCTTCCCGAAGGGATTTCGGGTCAATTCCATCAGTGAATACAACAGAGCTGGAAATATTGTCTGGAATTGGAATTTTATTAAAACCATAGATGCGGATGATCTCTTCGATAACATCGACTTCCCTGGTGACATCAGATTTGTCGGTAGGAATTGCAACGATCAACCCATCTTTGTCTTGTTCTACAATGTCGATATGAAGCGCATCTAATATATCCTTGATCTCTTTCTTTGAAATATCAACGCCAATGTGACGTCGGACATATGAATAACGAATTTTGACCTTTTGCTTTTCGATAACCTTTGGATAGATATCGACAATTTCTGAGCTGATTTCCCCTCCGGCCAATTCCTTAATCAGCATGGCAGCGCGTTTCAGGGCAAACACAGTGTTATTAGGATCACTACCTTTTTCAAAGACTTTGGATGCATCTGTGAATAGCAGATGCCTGGAACTGCTTCTTCTTAGTTGCTTAGCATTGAAATGTGCCGATTCTAAGAATATATTAGTGGTTTCCTCTGTGACCCCTGAATGCATACCTCCAAAGACACCAGCTATACACATGCCTTGGGAATCACCATCACATATCATCAAATCTTCAGGATGAAGTTTTCTCTCTTTTTCATCCAAAGTTGTGAAAGGTGTATCTTGTGGTAATGTCTTCACGATGATCTTTTGGCCAGCTATTTTGTCCAAATCAAAGGCGTGTAATGGCTGACCTAATTCATGAAGGATAAAATTCGTAATGTCAACGATATTACTTATCGAGCGGACGCCTATTGCTTCCAGCCGATTTCTTAACCATTCCGGTGATTGCTTGATTTCGATTCCAGTAATTGAGATACCAGAGTATCTGGGGCATCCTACTTCATCTTCTACAACTACCTCTATAGCAAAGTCATTGTTGTCTATAGTGAAGTGATTTACGTCTGGTATGTTGACATGACCGGAATGGCCATAATTGATTTTTAAAGCAGCTGCCAAATCTTTTACCGACCCTAAGTGTGAGGTGGCATCGGAACGATTAGGAGTCAAACCTATGTCATATACAAAATCTGATTCCAGGTTATAGAATTCCTTAGCCTGAAGCCCTATAGGCGTATCCTCCGGAAGTTCGATTGTTCCGCTATGGTCATTGCTTAGTCCGATTTCATCTTCGGCACAGATCATACCTTCTGAAACCTCACCACGAATCTTTCCTTTTTTGATCTTCCAGGATTCGCCTTCAGCAGAATATAGAGTCGTCCCAACTGGAGCAACAACGACTTTCTGACCTGATGCAACATTGGGTGCGCCACATACGATTTGGAGGGGCTCTCCTTCACCGATATCCACTGTGGTCAGTGAAAGTCTGTCTGCATTGGGATGTTTGTCACAGGTGATTACTTTGCCAATGACCAAGCCTCGTAGTCCCCCCTTGATATTCTCGACCTCTTCCTGACCCTCTACTTCTAGACCAATATCAGTTAGGATCTCACCGATTTTCTCTGGTGGCAAGTCGAGATCTATATACTCTTTCATCCATTTTAGTGAAAGCTTCATGAACGCTTATGCTTATTTTTTTGTCTAAAAGAAAGGCAAAGATATGTTTTTAGCACATGTAAAATCAGTTCTTAGTATCGAAGTCAATCAAAGCCGGAAATTGGATATTTGTTATATTCACTTTACACAATGCGATCAATAATCAATTCTGCCTTCCGTCTCTATCTGAAGATGCGATATCGTCAAATAGAAGAATTCAAAATGAATCCTGTAAAAGTCCAGGATGAATTGTTGATGTATCTGGTGGATAATGCTAGAAGGACACAATGGGGAAAAGAACACGGATTTTCAGGAATTTATTCGGTCAAAGACTATAGAAAGCAACCTGTAGTTGATTATACGTTATTGGAGCCCTACATCAAAAAAATGATGTATGAAGAAGAAAACATCCTTGTTCGCGGTAAGGTAAAATGGTTTTCAAAGTCATCAGGAACGACAAGCAGTAAATCTAAGTTTATACCCGTTCCGGAGGACAACTTGACGGATTGTCATATTAAAGGGACCTGGGATACCATGGCAATGGTCTATCACAACAATTCGGAGTCCAAGATTTTTCAACAGCGAAGTCTTATGATGGGTGGATCCCTTCAACATTTGAAAGGAACTGAAGAAACCTATATCGGTGATATATCAGCGATTATGATCAAGAATATGCCGATCATTGGTAAGCCTTTTCATACACCTGATATTGATGTAGCACTGATGAGTGACTGGGAGAAGAAGATCGAGCGCATGGCTAAGATCGTATCCGAACATGAAGACGTGGTTGCGTTTGGAGGAGTACCTACGTGGGTGGTTGTATTGTTTAAGAAGATATTGGATATAACTGGGAAAGACCATATGCTGGACGTTTGGCCAGAACTGGAGTGTTATCTGCATGGCGGTGTTGGTTTCAGACCATATCGGGATCAGTTTAAAGAATTCATACCTTCTGACAAATTCAATTATATCGAAGTCTATAATGCTACGGAAGGATACTTTGCAGCTCAGGAGTATTTCGGTACGGATGACATGCTTTTATTGCTGGATAATGGTATCTACTATGAATTCATACCGATCCATCAGCTCGATTATCGGAATCCGGATGTGCTCAGTCTTCAGGATGTAGAAGTCGGTAAGCAATACGCGTTGGTGATAACTACCAATGCCGGTCTATGGAGATATATGCCGGGTGATACCGTGACGTTTACTTCGACTTTTCCCTTCAGAATTCAGGTGACCGGACGTACCAAACAGTATGTCAATGCCTTCGGAGAAGAGGTGATCATCGATAATACAGATAAGGCCATAGCCGAAACTTGCTCTGAGCTCAATGCTCAGGTTGCGGAATATACTATGGGGCCCCGATATTTTGGACAGGAGGCTAAGGCCGCTCACGAATGGATACTAGAATTCGAAAAAGAACCGGAGTGTCTGGATGTTTTCAATAAAATATTAGACGATAATCTGAAGCGATTAAATTCAGATTACGAAGCAAAAAGGGAAAAGGATATGGCCCTGACACGCCCACATATTCACAAAGTTCCAAAAGATACATTCCAGAGATGGCTCAAATCCAAGGGTAAATTAGGAGGACAACATAAAGTACCCAGGTTGGCTAATGATCGATCTTATCTGGAGGAGATCCTACAATTTGCAGAATCTAATCGTTAACCCATCGTGACTAAAGATCTGAATCCCAAAGACAAAGAAATCATTCTCAAAGACTTCGAAATCGAATCTACCCACGAGGATATTTCAGAAGAAGAATTGCTTGATTTACTAACAGAGCAAGTAGCCTATCTCATTGACCGAAGATTGGATTTTCTTCTATCACTCCTTTATCGCCTGGATATTGAAGAAAAAAAGATAAAGGTTGTGCTTTATAACCAGGACCTTATAGAACCTGCCCGGGGATTAGCTCAATTGATTCTGGATCGACAAAAAGAAAGAAATCGAACTAAAGAAAAATATAAAACCGAAGGTGACGGGACCTGGTAATCGGGTCAGGTCTTTATGTTATGTTAGCATCAAAAGGGATCATTTTCAGAGTAGTCAAATATGGTGAAACGAGTATCATATGTGATATCTATACCGAAGCCGATGGTTTGAAGTCTTTCATAATCAATGGGGTACGAAAGAAGAAATCCCGGTATCCTGCAAGTCTGTTTCAACCAATGTATCTGGTTGATTTGGTTGCTTATGAAAACCCCAAAAGATCATTGAATCGGATAAAGGAAATAAGTAGCGATTATGTTTATCAATCAATCCCTTTTGAAATTACTAAAAGTTCGATTGGCATCTTTGCAATCGAAGTAATTAGAAAGAGTATTAAAGAAGAGGAAGAGAATATTCCTTTGTTTGAGTTTATTCGATCATTCTTTTTAAGTCTGGACAGAGCACAGGATAACTATTTCAATTACCATCTATGGATGATGGTCCATCTTTGTCATCATCTCGGATTTATACCCGACGGTATCTGTGATGATCGCACTCCGTATCTCGATATCGAAAATGGTAAATTTGTCTCGGGGAGAACTGGTTTTATTCAAATGGACCAGCAATCGAGCAGTGACTTTTTTGCACTTATGCATTTGGATCTGAAGGATACCCACCAACTCAAGATGAATCATCAAGGTAGAAATAAGCTGATTGAAGATCTAGTCAGATATTACCAATTTCATATCGAAGGATTACAAGCAATCAACGCGCACCATGTGTTGGCAAAGGTTTTTTCATAAAAAGCCCTTAATGAAGTTTATATATGACAACCAAAGGTATGCTCTCAGTGAAATCTGTTCGCTTGAGACAGAAGATCAATGGTTGATAGATATTCAATCATTTTTGCGTGAGTGGACTAATGATAGCAATGAAATAGTCGTTAACACCTCGGGTTCAACCGGAATACCAAAGCAAATCCAACTTTCAAAGAATGCTATAAAGACTAGTGCCGGCATTACAATTGACTATTTCTGTTTGAGACCGGCTATGACTTTGCTTTTATGCCTTCCAGTCCGATTTATTGCAGGCAAATTGATGATCATCAGAGCATTGGAATCGAATTCCGATTTGATTTTAAAGATGCCTTCTTCAAATCCCTTGGAGACTTTGGAGACCAAAATTGACTTTGCGGCTATGACACCTTTCCAAGTCAGTAAAACTTTAATTCAGACTCCGGAAAAATTAAATTTAATTTCTACCCTCTTATTAGGAGGAGGAGGAATATCACAAAGTCAACGAAAAGCACTCCATTCTTTAACAAGTACACAATGCTATCTTTCATATGGTATGACGGAGACGATAACACATGTTGCCATTCAAAAGATTTCCAAACCGACTTTGAAACCAATCTTTAAGGTATTGGATGGCTTTCAGATTGCACAAGATGAACGATCATGTCTGGTAATCGAAGCTGATCATATATATCAGAAAAAAGTAGTAACCAATGATATTGTGGAAATGGTAGATTCCGACAGATTTATTTGGAAGGGGAGGTGGGACAATATCATTAATTCAGGAGGTATCAAAATATCGCCGGAAGAAGTGGAGACTAAAATTGAAATGCTGATTAACATACCCTTCTTTATTTACTGGATCCCGGATGAAGAACTAGGGCAAAAAATTGTTCTTTTTATTAAAAACAAGCGAAGGAATTCTGAAGAGGAAGTGGTTCTTTTGTCCAAGCTTAAAAAAACACTCAATAAGTACGAGATGCCTCGATCAATTCTCTATTTAGATTGTTTCGACTACACTGATACGGGTAAGATAAGAAGACAGCATACCTTTCAAAAGTATTTTAAACATGCTTGAAGAATCGAGAAATATTGCTCTTGGTGAAGAAGATTTGTTTGTGGTCTATAGGATGCCACGTGAATCTAATCATTACTTGATTTTAGATCGGCCAGTTGAAGAAAAGGAAGAACCACAATACCAGTTTATCATTCACCCCTTTGATAAAAGCAGCAGTAAAAACCCCGGCAATATAATTTCAGATAAAGTACATGTAAATCCTCGTTTTGAATTTTATTCCAAGGCAAGTTGCTCGATAAAAGCAACAAACCGTGATGAATACATGTCCAATGCGGACAATCTTATAGAGGATATGAAGTCAGGACAATTGGAAAAGGTGGTGCTATCAAGGATTCATCTTCTCAAGAATGAAGGAACAGATCTCTATGATCTTTTTATAAATATGACAGAGCAATATCCAAATGCATTTGTGTATTTATTCCATATTCCGGGGGATGGTACATGGATGGGTGCTACTCCAGAGATTTTGATGGAATGGAAAGAGAATAAGGCTTTTACAGTGGCATTGGCAGCTACTCAGCAAGTCGATGGAAGATCAGTGGACAAGGTGGAATGGGGTAAAAAGGAAATAGAAGAGCAGGCTATCATCCAAAGATATATTGAGGATGCCCTAAAAGAAAAGAAGTTTACTTATACGAAAGGCGAGACATCTACCACACAGGCCGGGTCGCTTTATCACCTGAAAACCCTTTATGAAATCCGAGATGTGGAATCATTAGATACCATCGTTGAACTCTTGCATCCGGGACCGGCAATATGTGGAAACCCCCAAAACGCTGCATCGGAAAGGATTAAAGAACTGGAGTCGCATGATAGGGAATACTACTGTGGGTATTTAGGTTTAAAAACTTCCAGTGTAACCAGGTTATTCATCAACTTGAGATGCATGCAAGTATTCCAGGATCATTTTGCACTCTATGTTGGAGGAGGTTTAACCAAAGATTCTAATTCGGAATGCGAATGGAACGAAACCGTCGCTAAAACCAAAACACTCGAATCAGCTATTCAAAAATCCTACATTTACGCCCATGGTATCTAACAAGCGCAGTGTAGCACGGATGGTGGAGATATTGGCAAATCACGATGTAGGGAATGTGGTTTTTTCACCAGGTAGTCGGAATGCCCCTTTGATTATTTCTTTTAACGAGGACGATAGGTTTAAATGCACCTCTATTCACGATGAACGTGTGGCAGCTTTTTTTGCACTTGGTATCGCCCAGTACACCGGTGATCCGGTGGTGCTATCCTGTACGTCAGGTAGCGCAGCATATAACTATGCTCCTGCCGTTGCTGAAGCATTTTTCCAGGGAATTCCTTTAATCGTTTGCACCGCAGATCGCCCTATTGAATGGGTAGATCAGGAGGATGGTCAGACGATTCGTCAGCGAGGTATATATGGCAATCATGTAAAAAAAAGCTTTGAGTTCATACAGGAAGCCAACGAGAAGGATGAACTTTGGTACAATGATCGAATGGTCAATGAAGCTGCCATAGTCGCTAAATCTGGCAAACCCGGTCCCGTCCATATCAATATTCCTTTAAGAGAACCCATCTATGATGTTGTTGAGAATACCGAGCAACCTAAGATAATCCATGCGCACCCTGCTGAGTATTCGCTTTCTCAAGATACCTGGTCAGCTCTGGTTAAAGAATGGGACGCCAATCCAAAGCGAATGGTCATCATCGGACAAACCAATCCAGGCACGCATCAACTGGAAGGTCTGTCAACATTGGTGGAAAAGCAACAGCTTGTCGTCATGACAGAGACGACCTCCAATGTAGTATTGCCTTTTCAAATAGACTGTATTGATCAGACAATTGAAGGGTTGATGGACCAGTTTGAAAAATATCAGCCGGATTTACTGATTACCGCAGGTGGTGAGATTGTTTCTAAGAAAATCAAAGCGCTCTTGCGAAAGCATCAACCCAAACACCATTGGCAGGTCAATCAAACAGGAGTTGTCTTAGATACCTTTCAAAGTCTGACACGCGTGATTAAGGCTAATCCTTTTCAGTTTTTTGATCAACTGAGCAAGCAAGCCGCAACAACAGGAGACGAGAGGTTTTATGATACCTGGCAACGGCAAACGGACTCAAGAAAATCTAAAGCCAGCTCATTTCTAGACCGTTGTGAATGGTCTGATTTGAAAGTATTTGGTGAGCTTTTAAATGCTATACCTCCAAAGACTCAGTTGCATCTGGCCAATAGTACACCAATCAGATATAGTCAGTTATTTAATACCAGGTCGGACATTACTTACTTCTGTAATAGAGGAACCAGCGGAATTGACGGAAGCACTTCTACTGCAGCGGGGATGGCATATGCCAGTGAAAAACTGACGACAATCATCGCAGGAGATACTAGCTTCATTTATGATTCCAATGCGCTATGGATTCGTGACCTTTCCAGGTTTCTCAGAATAATTGTCATCAATAATAAAGGAGGGAATATATTCAGAATCATTCCTGGTCCCGACACAACCAAGCAGATGGAAGGATATTTTGAAGCGGCACATGATGTAGCGGCAGATGGATTAGCGCAGACATTTGATCTTCCATACTACGCTTGTGAGAATCAGGAACAGCTGGAGGAAATCCTTCCAATATTTTTTGAATCGGATTTTCAGAAACCACCTATACTTGAGATCACTACACCACAACTATTGAATGATAAAATCTTAAAGCAATATTTTGCTTATATCACTTCTTGAAAAATTTGTTCGTATTTCTTGCCAACCGTTGACCATCCAAAATTTTCCCCGATATAGTTTCTTGATAATTCAATTTCATAAGGACCCCAATATTGATAGCTCAGGGCCTTTTTAATTTTTGAATACAGTTCACCTTTGTTGTAAAAAGCCGCATCATGTAATGATGTAGGTAGAAGTTCAGGATATGCCAGTGCTTTTGGAAGGATGGGCTGACAGCCGGCATAGATCCCTTCCAATACACTAATTCCAAAAAAATCATGAATACTCATACTGATGAGGATGTCAGATTTCATTAACCAGGATAGATAATCCGAACGCTTAGTAAGAAATCCAAGATGTAGAATACGGTCATTTAGTTGTTGAAGCTGAGGTTTAAATCTTGAACGAATGGATTTATCCATTTTTCCTAACAATACAAGATTAAATTCAAAACCTTCTTTCATTAAGTCAACCATCATATTTAGGAATATTTCAGGTCTCTTGTCATACTCCCATCGATGGTTCCAGACAATAATTTTCGGAGGTTTTTTATCTATACTAACAAGGTTCTTCCATTCGCTAGCTTCAATGGAAAGCGGAATTACAGAAGACTTGGATTCAACCTGTTTTACATCTAAAGTCTCCGGAAGTTTTTTGGAAAGTTGACCTAGTGCGTAAAGAAAAGAATCACGATGATATAAGGAATTGAAAACAACTCGATCCGCAACCAGACAAGAGGTAAAATTAATAAAGCCATAATGATTATCTCGTTTGGTGGTTTTGTCGGTATCCCTTTTGGAAATGGGATAGGTCAATTGATTTTCATGCATGTATAGTATGAATCTACAATCCTGAAATTTTTGAGGTAATAGACTTTTGAATAATGAAAGATTCAAGTAATCAGTTACCAGAAATATATCAGGTTCATCGTCAGTTTGCTGTACTTTTTGAGCAAGTTCAATAGCTGCACCTTCCATCTTCCATTTCCAATGAACAGGTGCGAGATGATAGATTTTTACATCAGCAAGAATATTCTTGGCAAATGATTCAGCCCAATATTTGTGACTATCAGTGTAATATGGATCTACTATGGCAACTTTGATATCAATAGTTTTAGAAAGATAAATAGATAGTTATTCAGTAAGCCATGGATATGCATTGATACATTTTTGGAATACTTAATCAACAATTTGAATTCATAATCATTGAATATCTGTAATTTCGAACTTACTTCAGTAATTACCCTTACTTATAAATTTATACTTAGCTATCAATGTCTGATTCGGAGGATAAAGGATGGATTCAGAATCTATCCGAAAGACGGTTTTTTCAATTCTTACTAACATATATTGTTGCTTCATGGGGGTTCATTCAGTTCATCGAATGGGTTGTAAGAAGATATGGATTAAATTCTGGCTGGGTAGAAGCCGTCATCATCTTTCTTGCTGTATGTCTACCAAGCGTTGCACTTTTTACTTATTACCATGGTAGAAAGGGAAAAGACCAGTGGCAAAAAATCGAAAAGATATTTATTCCCGTCAATGTCCTAATTGCGGTTGTTCTGGCTTATGCATTTGCACCCAGGACAACAGTTGAACAATTTGATGGCCCGGTGACGGAGGTGGTATCATTTGTGGATGAAGCCGGTGAAGCACAGGAAAGGGTGATCTTCAATCGAAGTCTGAACAAACGGATTTTAATGTTTCCGTTTAGCGTCCTTTCGGACTTTAATCAAAGCCAGTGGCTGCGTCTCGTAGTTCCAGAAGTGCAAGTCTCAGATATAGAACAAGATAATCGAATGAGTGTCTTGAATCCATCAAGATTGTATGATGAGATTCAAAACCTTGGTTTAGAAGATTTCAGCGAACTTACTTTTAGTCTGAAACGCAAACTCGCTTCTGATAAATATGTGGACTACTTCATTGAGGGCAGCATTGACAAATCAGGAAATTCATATACCGTCATATACAATGTATACAAGACCGATGATGGTAAAAAGGTCTTTGAGAAGCAATACACTAACGAAAATCTATTTACAATAATAGATGGTTTCACCGTTGATCTCAATGAATATTTATATAACCAGATAGAGAATACTGAGGATATTCCGACTTATGTGGATCTACCTGCCGCCGAGTTGAAGTCAGCAAATGAAGAGGCTCTGATAGAGTTGCAAAAATCTATTTCACTAGTTCAAAGAGAAAATGATATTAACCAGGCGATTACGCATCTGGATAAGGCAATAGCTTTAGATGCAAAGTTTTTTGGTGCAATACATGAAAAAGGACAACTTCTTTGCGCACAGAATCAAATAGTAGAAGGATTAAAGTATTTCGAGCAGGCGATTAATTTGATGGAAGGCCAACCTGAAAGATTACAGTTATCCACAAAATGCCAGTATTATCTATTTCAAAATGATATGGGTCGTGCAGTCCGATTAGGAGAGATGTGGAAAAAGTTATATCCTCAAAATGAAGAGCCGTATCGAATACTTGGATTGATATATCAAATAACTGGTCAAATTGATAATCTAGAAACAAACTGGAAAGAAGGTTACGACGCCGGACACAAAGGAGGTTTTCTATTAAACCTGGGGAATATATATTCTGAACAGGGCGAATTTGATGAAGCGTTGAAATATTTTGAGGAATTTCAACAATTATATCCTGACAAAGCTGGTGAGATTCGACAGCTAGGAACGCTTTATATGAATCAAGGCAATTTTAATAAAGCGATCGAATATTTTGATAATCAATTATTAGTTGATGACAACAATGTTCAGAATCATCTTGATATATCCACAGCATATTTAAAAAAAGGTGATTTCAGTAATGCGGAAAAATCAATTAATAATGCGCTTAGAAAATCAAAATCTGCTCAGGATAGTGTTACAGCTATGACGTATTTGACCAACTATTTCTATAACAGAGGAATGGCAGATAAATATCTTGAAACAGATCAAGAAAGAATCGCAGTGTTTTCAACTGTTGCACCTCCGGTAATTATCGATGCGCAATACTATAATTTTAATTCTATAAAAAGATATAAGGATTGCGGTGCAC
>JAHHJQ010000060.1 GCA_018680005.1 Bacteroidia bacterium
GATGATTATCTGCGTTGTATTGTTCATGTTTTCTTTTGGCTGTACCTCAACGCAACCGGTACCTACCACACCAGATAGTACAGGAAATGATGACTTGGCAACCGTCAAGGTTTACAACCCTGAAACCGGGGAGTATGAGGATGTTCCGGTAGTGCCCAAAGTCATGGATACGCTTGCATTTGAAATTTTAGATGAAGCTTTGTATCCGCCAATTTCAGACGAAAGTCCCCGATTATTTACCGAAAGGGAATTTATACCCGATTTAAGAAGTTCTTATGCGGTTTCTGTTTTATTGCCATTTGTAAGCGGGAGTCCACCAAGTCCGGGTCTTCAGATTAATAGAAAATCATTGATTGCGATAAATTTCTATGCCGGATTAAAAATGGCTTTGGATGAGCTAGAAGAAGAAGGTATGACTATAGATCTGCATGTATTCGATACCGAAGCAAGAGCATCTAAAGTCCAATCCATCCTAAGAAATGATGAGGTGATGCAATCCAATTTAATCATTGGTCCATACCGGAATTCGAGTGTAAGTGCTGCTGCATCATTCTCGAAGGAGTATGCCATCCCTACAGTTTCGCCTTTTATTCCTCATGAAACTATCACATCAGAAAATCCTTATTTTATCCAGTTGAATCCAGGTTTTGATGCTCATTTGAAAACTATACTTGAACATATCAAAGGACAATATGATGATGATCAGGTGACGTTGGTTGCACTTGATAATCCTGTAGAATTAAGTAGGCTCGCCAAGATGCAGCGAATCCATCAACAGTTAGCAGGGTCTCTTGAAGCTGAACCATTAAGGGAACTGATCATAGATGATGAAATAGCTGAGGAAGATTATTTGCCAATAGATACAACTATATTCCTTGAAAATAAGACTGCTGTTTTCGTGTTTCCTTATTGGTCTAGAGAAAAAGAAGTCTACGAATTCCTACGTAAGGTAAATCTGTCAAAAGGTATTGATAACGAGATGGTTGTGTATGGTATGCCACAATGGAAAGAATTTGACTATTATGATTATTACGAAAGATTAAATGTGCATATCACTACGCCAATATTTTTGGATGAGGAGGATAGGAGAGTAGGGAATTTTCGAAGGGAATACTACAATAAATATGGCGCACTACCCGATGAAAATGCATATCTGGGTTACGATACGATGCTATATTTTGGTCGTCAGCTTAAGGATTACGGTGCCAACTTTCATCAAGTCATTGATCAACATCCCGAACAGATGATGACTTCTAAATTTGCATTCGAAAGATTTAAGAAGGATATGACTCCGGAAGAATCTGAATTAGAGTTTTTTGACAAATACGAGAACAAGTTTCTCAATATGATTCGGTTCGAGGATTATAGATATCGTCGCGCCAATTAAATGGGCGTAAAAAAGATCTTCCCTAAGATGACTCCTGAGCGTCAAGCAAAGCTAAAAGCTGCGGTTCAAAAAAGACAACTGAATCTGGCAGTTGTGTTGGAGAATGTCCATGATCCACATAATGTTGGTGCAGTATTGAGGTCTTGTGATTCTGTCGGTGTTCAGGAAATTTATTTGCTTATTTCAGATCCCCAGATCGATGTAACCGATATGTTTCTCAGTAAGCGGGCATCCTCAGGTGCCAGGAAGTGGATCGATGTCTTGCTCTACCGTGATATGGAGCTCTGCATTCGTGATGTACGAAGAAAGTATGATAGAGTATTGGGAACCAAGCTCGATACAACTTCAAAGGTTCTTTATGATGTTGATTTGAATGGTTCTGTCGCTATTGCTTTTGGAAATGAACATGAAGGACTGTCAGATCAATTCGCGCAAAATCTGGATGGGAATATCGAGATACCTCAATACGGCATGGTGCAAAGTCTCAATATTTCTGTTGCCTGTGCAGTGGTCTTGTTCGAGGCGCTAAGACAGCGCCGAGCGGCTCAACAATATGATCATGAGCCGGATGCCCGAAGGGAGGAACTGTTGAAACGTTTTGAAACAATTCAGAATGAAAAGATTGACGACGATTTCCCTAAATTGATATCCGAATGAAAAGGCTGTTTCAGATTTTGATAATCGCCATAGTTGCAGTTCTAATTGTGATAGTCGGTTTTCTCGTGAGCAACTATCATAAGGATATATCCGTGAAAGAGATACGCGCCAAATATGCTTATCCAGATTCCGATTATGTTGATTTAAAGGAAACTGAGATTCACTTTAGATCGAAAGGTGAGGGGCCGGCTATTCTATTGATTCATGGAAATGGAGCCTCCCTGCACACCTGGGAAAAGTGGATATCGATGATACCTGATTCTTTCAAAGTGGTGACACTTGATCTTCCCGGGTTTGGCCTTTCAGAAGGATTTGAGGATGGTGATTATTCAGATCGCAATTATGTCTCGACGATCAACCTATTTTTGAACGAGCTGGCGATAGATAGTGCAATAGTTGCCGGAAGTTCTTTTGGTGGGTTGCTGAGCTGGCAGTTGGCTCTGGATCATCCAGATAAAGTGAGCAAACTGATTTTACTGGATGCTAGTGGATACCCACGAATACGTAATGAAGAGGATACCCAGCTTGCTTTTCAGTTAGCGTCAACTCCCATCATCAAAGATATGCTACAAAAAGTCACTCCAAAATCAATGTTTGAATTCAGCTTGAAAGAAGCTGTTGCTGATGATATGTTTGTCGATCAAACCTATATTGATCGTCATTTTGAACTCTTCTTGAAAGAAGGAAACCGAAAGGCATTTGTAGATAAAAATTCGACATCTAATATAGATAGAAGTCACGAAGTGAACAACATCATTCAACCGACATTAATTCTGTGGGGTGATGAGGATAGTTTTGTGCCTGTCAGCAATGCTTTTAGATTTAAACAGGATGTCGCGCACAATTCTCTGATAATTTATCCTGGAGTGGGACATCTGCCAATGGAGGAGATTCCAGAGCAATCTTTTAAGGATTTCTGGAATTTCGTAACTCGTTGATATATAGAAGATTGAATGATTGTTATGAAAGTGCATCGAGGTTTTGCAGGAATTGATTTCAATTGAATTTTTATCTGGAATAATTAGTTCTCTATTTGGCCAATAATTCTACCTTTGTGCGGTATGCGTTTGTCTTCCCTCTCTATCAAAGGTTTCAAGAGTTTCCGAAATGAAACCGTCTTCAACTTTACGGATAATATTATTGGAATCATAGGTCCTAACGGCTCTGGGAAATCCAATATAATTGATGCCTTCAGATGGGTATTGGGAGAGTCGAAAAGCAGGGAGCTGCGATTGGAGAGCATGAGCAATGTGATTTTTAATGGTACCTCGAAAGTCAAACCTAGCAATCATGCCCAGGTTACGCTCAGCTTTGAGAACACTAAAAATATTCTACCGACAGAATACAATAATGTATCTATTTCCCGATTGCTCTATAAAGATGGGACCAGTGAATACCGTCTAAATGATGTGCCCTGCAGGAGAAAGGATATCCTTTCTTTGTTCTTGGACACCGGGATTGGATCCAATTCTTATGCGATTATTGAATTGGGTATGGTGGATGACATACTGCAGAATAAGGACAATGCGCGTCGTCTAATGTTTGAACAAGCTGCGGGTATTTCCAAGTACAAATCTAGAAAAAAGGAAACCCTCAATAAGCTGAAAAATACAAACGCTGATTTGGAAAGGGTTGAAGACCTCTTGGTGGAGATCGAGGATAATCTGAAGCGTATTGAAAAACAGGCGAGAAGGACTAAGCGATATTATGAATTGAAGGCAGAATACAAGACCAAGTCAACTGCTTTTGCAAAAATAGAAATCTCCCAACTTGAAGTTGATCTTTTTGAAACAGCGTCCAAGATCAAGAACCAGCGCGATGAGTTTGTAAAATTGCAGGCCAAGACTAACACACTGGATGCCGTTATTCAAAAGCAAAAGAAAGAAAATCTGGACAGCGAGCGGGTGCTATCCGAAAAGCAAAAAGACCTAGGCCTAATGCTCGAAGCTATCCGAGCTAAGGAAACAGAAAAAGGCCTGATCAATGAGAAATTGAGCTATCTCAAAAATGATAACAGACGTCTGGAAGAGGAATTGAGTGCAATTAATCCAAGGATAGCTTCTATAGAGGTTGAAATAGACACGGCACACCAGAATTTCGAAAAAGAATTACCTCAGAAAGCCATATTAGAGCAGGAAGCAAGAGATGCTCAGGAGGCGCTCGAAATAATGCGAAAAGCATATCACAACGAGAAAGAATCACTGGAAAGACTAGTACATGAGCAAAAGATAAGATCCAATCAGATTCTTACACTGGAAAGAGAAAAAGCAACGATATCTGGACAAATTGAAAATGTGAAGTCTCAGATTGAGCTGCTCAAAGAGCAAATTCCTGATGTTCAATCTGAAGTCAAAAGACTGGTTTCGGAACAGCGGTTACTTCAAGAAAAAGAAGCGAAGGCTTCTAAAACACTAAAACTCCAGCAGGAAACAGAAGAAAAACAAAAAGGTGCAATTCAGGCCTCCGAACAAAGCCTGGAATCGATCAAATCAGATCTCATCCAACTCAGAAGAAAGATCGATGCCAAGAGCAATGAGTACAAGCTTACTAAGAGCATGATTGAAAACATGGAAGGATATCCAGATTCAATCAAATTCCTGACTAAAAATGCGAAATGGTCTAAATCAGCTTTGCTCTTATCAGATGTGATCTCATGTGAAGAAGATTACAGAATGGCTATCGAAAGCTATCTGGAACCGTTTCTCAACTATTTTGTCGTTCAAAATCACAAAGAGGCCAGATCCGGTATCAAATTGTTGCGCGATTCGCAAAAAGGTAAAGCGAATTTCTTGATCTCAGAGAAAAAGAAGAAGACAAAGAATATTACCCCAAGTGGTGTAAAAGCCAAGCCTGCACTAGATTATGTAAATTTTGAGAAGGGGTACGAATCCCTGGGACCAATACTTCTCAGCAATGTGTTCATTGCTGAAGAAGACCAGAATGACCCAAGCAAAATAGAGGAAGGTGTTATAGTGATCATCAAGAATAGTGGATTGATATTAGAATCACACAAAATGTCAGGTGGGTCAATAGGCTTGTTCGAAGGGAAAAAGATTGGTCGAAAGAAAGGTTTGGAGAAGATGGCCAAAAAATTGGATCGACTAGAAGAGGAAGAATCAAATCTTAGACAACTTGTTGATAAACAGGAATATAGCCTTGGTCAATTGAAATTAGACCTGCAAGCTGTTGATGTCAATACTTCAAGAGATAGATTGTCTGAGGTGCAAAGATCATTGGCAGCGCTCACTGCACAATTTGAAAGTGTTCAGGCCAAGAAAGATGACCTGGACTCTCGCAAAGCTAAAAGTGAGGGTTACCTGAAGGAGCTTAAGCAAAAGCTCCAAGGGGTTGAAAAAAAGTTGGAAAACATTGAAAGCAACGAATTAGAGGCACTCAGCGGCAGCGAGCATATGAGTGTACATATTCAAAAATTAAACGAGGATCTTCAGCACTGTAGCAATGAATACAATCAGAAGAACATTGCACTGATTCAGCATAATAATAAGCTTCAAAACCTTGAACAATTACTATCAATCAAACGCAACCAGCTTAAAGAACTGCGTGAAAAGAATGTAGATGGAATTGCGGCTTTAGAGAAGAACCGTCAAGAATCTGAAAAGCTCTTGGATCGAGAAATTCATCTGGTTTCAGTCCTTGAAGATGAATACGAAAAGAAGAAGCAAATGACTTCTGATTTGAACGAAGTGGAAACCAGGTATTTTCAATCAAGAAGCGGTTTATATGATCAGGAAGATGATCTAAAAAAACTCAACCACAAGCTTTCTCAGCTTCAATCGGTGATTAATGATCTAAAAGATTCCCGCCAAAGGATTGAATTCAGAATCCAGGGATTGCTGGATCGTCTTAGTGTGGAATTTAAGATCGAGAAACAGGATATTGAAGTTTTCGAACTTCAAGAAGAGCATGACAGGGAAAAACTTCAGGAAGCGATCATGAAACTGAGTCGCCGACTTGAGAATTATGGTGAAATCAACCCCATGGCCCTAGAAGCATTTGACGAGATAAAGGAAAGATTCGATGATATGAATCAGCAGAAAGAAGATATCATTGAAGCGCAGAAATCATTGGAAGAGACGATGAAGGAAATCGAGACAACAGCAACTGCTCATTTCCTCGAAGCTTTTGATCAGGTAAGGACATACTTTATTGAGATATTCCGTGATCTCTTTCAGGATGGGGATGAGTGTGACTTGATTCTTTCGGATCGCGAAAATCCATTGGATGCTACTATCGATATCATTGCTAAACCTAAGGGTAAAAAGCCATTATCGATATCTATGTTATCAGGAGGGGAGAAAACGCTGACAGCCACAGCATTGCTTTTTAGTCTTTACCTCCTCAAACCTGCTCCTTTCTGTATTTTTGATGAAGTTGATGCTCCTCTTGACGATATTAATGTCTCCAAATTCAACAGAATCATCCGGCGTTTTTCAAAAGAGTCCCAATTCATCATTGTTACACACAACAAACTGACAATGGAAGCCCTGGACACCATGTATGGAATATTTATGGAAGAAATGGGGATTTCAAGTACCAGCCAGGTGGATTTCAGGACATTCAAAGAGTCAGGGGCAATGGAGACATTGGGAGCTTAAAGCATTCTCTCTTCTATTTTCTCCTTTAACCATGCAGCCGAGGCAATCCCTTTGGTTTGCTGAAATTTTGTCATTAGTTTTTCATGCGCCTTTTTATCAGTTGGATTAATATTCATTAGACGGCGTGTAAAAGAAATCATATTCTGATAATTCTCTCTTCTTGCTTTAGAGATGTCTTTATGTCTGTTGAGATATACATAGAAACTGTCCAGTAAAGAATTTAATGGATCGATTTCATCCATTTCGTAGTACGTCATGATCAATAGAGACTTGGAATTCAATTCGTAGGATATATCCATAATATCCATATCGTTTAGATGATCAAGTACCTCAGAATATTTGTTTTGATAGAAACTGAAAAGTGCCAATGAATAGGATACAGCATTTCTTCTGAAATCCTCCTGTATATAACTTCCATAGCTATCAATGAAAGCTGCTGTCCAGGCGTACTCTTTCAATCTGAGTGCTACGGTGACCATATTTCTGAATACCCATGGATCCAGATTGTCTCTTGATTGGTCAACAAGGATATTTTGTGATACTGCTTCACGATTCAGCTCAAATAATTCCTGGAAGTATTCGCTTTGCCCTGAATTGATTTGTTTGATACAGAAATTTTGGCCGTAGGTAAATATCTGGGCTGCTTCTTTTTGAGGGATATCTGCTATGATTGATTTAAATGTCGTCTTGAACTGTTGAAAGTATTTCTTAACATCTTTGCCCGTCTTTTTCTGCAGGAAGAAGATATTAATCCAGATGTTGACAATAGGAATTTCCTCGTATTGATTATTTTCAATATGCTGTTCTATCTCTTTGATAAACAGGAAGTTGAAGTCGTGTTCTACAAACGCTGACCTACTGATACTTGTACAATAATATTTCAGTTTTTCAGCGAGATAGAAATAGTCAAGGTTACTTATGATCCGAGGTAAGTTCGACTTCTCAATCCGCTTAATATCATAATCGGTCAACTCGTAGAAGCTCTTTTCAACTTCATATCGATGATAATGCATACGAGCAGAAGCTTCATGATCTTTGGAGGTGAGTTGTCTTGCTCTTTTGATTACTGAATTGACCAGAGGACCAAGATTCCTTTCTTCAATAGATTCTAAAAGCATCGTCGCGCGATAGATGGGCTGACGTTGCATAAGCTCCTGGCAGAAGAAATCTTCAAGGAGCTTTAAGAGATCCGATAACGCTTTTCTAAGTCTTCCGTCATTGTAGGGTTGATCGGGGAAAGCTTTCTTCCAAAGATCTTCTTTTGAAAGATTCGACTTGCCATTCGTTTTTCTATAATGTATGTATTGATTGAATAACTGTATAATGGACTGATTTACATTGAAATACGGCGATTTTACAAATTTATCAAATCGATTGAGTTCATAAGTATCCAAGTCATCCAGGACACTAAAAACCTTGATTTTTTTGCCAGTTACAGTCATTAAATTATGAAATCAACTAATGTACATTTAGAATTCAAAAACATATTCGCAACATACGACATATATGGACGTATGTCCTAGATACAGTGGCTTGTTCAATTAGAACAAATTTTCATATATCAATTTTGAGCAACCAGAGTATAAATGTTGTATATTTACTATATAATTATTAAGGAATACCAATTCCTTCTTATGAATATATCACTATCCCAATATACTAGAGTCCTGTGCATAAGCTTTTTGCTTATGTTTCTTGCTTTGGATTCAATCCAGGGGCAAGGCGCTGTTGAGATAGAGATTTACGAAGGAGATACATATACCTACTCTTTTTACACACCTTTTCAAGCATTTATTACCGGATATCCACAAAATGGGACTGCCAAAATCAATGGCCTTTGGGGGAATCTTGCTATTACATATACACCCAACGAAGGATTTCTTGGTAAAGACAAAGTGAAATTTCAATATTGGGCTTCCTGGAGTAGTGGTTTGTCTCTTAGGTATCTGGACATTACTGTTAAGCCGCATGAGATCTTTGGAGAGGATGACTATGCGATCACACAATTCAATGAAGGGATTCAGATAGATGTCAAAGCAAACGACAGCGCAACAAGAGGCGATTTCAGTATATCAGAGATATCCATTGTAAATAATGGGTCCGCCACTATCGTTGATGATCAAATCCATTTTGTTCCAGATGAGGATTTTGAAGGTACTGGATATGTAACCTATGTCATTTGTGATAGCATGGATCTATGTACTAGTGCCACATTGACGGTCACTGTACTCAATACCTCGGAGGAAGATACACGAACTATAAATATCAAAACAGCCGAGAATACAGATTTACCACTTTTCTTACCCAATGAATCATTTACCACTTTTGTAGAACCCAATTCAGGTGTAATTACACATCTTGGCGGAAATGAATTCATATATCGACCGGATCCTGATTATGTGGGAGAAGATGTAGCCATTCTTACCGGAAAAGTGGGTGACTATGATTTGACCTACATTTATTACATCGAAGTTATCGATAAGCCTGATGATAATATCTTTGCCAAAGATGACCACTTCATAACCAGGATCAATGAACCTGTTACCTTCAATGTTCTGCATAATGATAGTAATGGAGATCTGACAATTCAATACACTACGCATCCCGGTAATGGTAACCTGGTTGATCTGGGTGACGGTAATTATAGATTTGAACCTAGTTTTGGATTTAGTGGGATCACAACATTCACCTATACGCTGGGGGATGAAGAAATAACCAATTATGAGAGTGCCACTGTAATTATTATTGTTGGCAATTTCAATCCTGCTTCAGAAACATTCCTACTCACTACACCAAAAAATACTGCCCGAGTCCTTAATTATGATGTTCCTATAACGGACTTTGAGTTTACAGTTAAAGAACAACCGGTTCATGGATCGATGGATTTTTATCCCGGTATGAATTACCTAACTATTCAAGGCCAAGCGGTAAGTGGCAACAATTTATTGATCTATACTCCTGATACTGATTTTGTGGGTATTGATGAGTTTGTACTTGAATATTGCGTGAACGGCTCTTGTATTGAATTTACTATATTGATGGATGTGATCGAGGTCGGCACAGGAGAATCCCAGTTTTGTGTTGATGATTGTGTCTGGCCAGGGGATGCCAATGATGATGGGATCGTAGACATGTCAGATTTGTTGACTGTTGGTTTTGCCATTGGTAAAAGCGGGCAAGCCAGATCCTCTAGTACTATGATTTGGTATGGCCAATTTGCTGAGGACTGGGGGTCATTGCAGAAGAATCTAAACAAGGATCTCAAATTTGCAGATAGCAACGGGGATGGATTTATTACAGCAAAAGACACTACCGCTATCAGTGAATTCTATGGCCTTACTCATGATCTAATTCCTGAAAGATATTCTTCTGTAAAAGAAGTACCTATCTTCTTTAATATTCTGACCGCAGGAAATACCCCGGGTAGTGAAGTTAGGATAGAAGTAGTTGCCGGTAGTAAAGCCAATCCTGCAATCGATGTTTATGGATTAGTCTTTAGTATTCCATATAGTTCTTCGAGGGTAAAAGATGGCGTATTGAAGCTTGATTTTGATGCTGAATCATGGATGACTTACGGTACTCCCGTGCTTAACATGACAAAGACTCCTTATATTGGACAACTGGATGCCGGCTTTTCCAGAACGAATGGGATTTCAAGTACAGGTTGGGGAAGAATCGGAGAAATTGGATTTGTCGTATCCGATGAAATCACAGGCATAAGAAGAGATCCTGGAGAAGGTGTTAAGCTACAACTGGACCATCTGTATGGTGTCACCAGTACAGGGGAATATGTACGTTTTGTGGCAGA
>JAHHJQ010000182.1 GCA_018680005.1 Bacteroidia bacterium
ATCCACTTCAATCCTGCGCAATGCCTTAATCGCTTCTTGAATGTGAAGGACATAATCGAACACAGGATGCTCCACTTGCAGCTGTTCTCTAATGACAGTTGTGATCAATGGCAGATTCTGCCGTAGGATTTCTGATTCCTCCGATGCTTCTGTTTCAAAATGATGAAGATATACATCGTGTACATGTTGGTCTAACCCAAGAATCTTATGGTTGTCATTCTCATAGATCGCAGGAAATAGATCGATTAAGCTTTGATCATGCAGCCATGGTGTTGTTGAGACCGGCGTTAGGATTTTGGATGAAATGTCAACAGTTTTTTTGCCATGTAGATAGAATTGTCTCAGTTGCTTTTGGTATTGTTGAATTTCATCTTCATTAGCGGCAACGACCTCTTCCAATATGGGGTCAAAGGATTGCTTCTTACTCGCATTAGAGGTTTCTTGATCAAGCATGTTTTCTACTTCAGTCATGTGATAGAATTTCTAATCGTGTACTGATCCAGCATATCTTCCATGGCATTTTGTTTAACTTTATTGCTCATGCCCATGTTATAAGCGCCATAATCATCATACCTGGAGTTTTCAATATTTTGGTAGAACAATCCGATAGGAATGCCATCTGTGATTTCGGCGTACTCCCGTGCTTTATGAATATTGGTTGGATCATGTGCCAGCACATTTTTAAAAGTTTTGGCCACACCTGGCTTGACATTGATCCCTTTTTCATGTGATAAATAGATCAATTCGTCTGGGTTGGATGCGATGTCTCCGTATAAATCTCGCATAAAAACAGGGCAGCGTTGCACGATGCGGACAAAAGCCAATCCAGGGTGATCCGCTGCTTTGCGAATGGTAGCATACAGATGTGCAGGGTTCCAATCTGTGGTTTGTGCCACAAAGGAAACATTGGCAAATCCTAAAGTAGTTTGTAGTGGATTGATAGGGGGTAGCACAGATCCTCCGGGGTGTGTGTTGGAATGTGTTCCAAGCGGACTGGTTGGGGAAGTCTGCTTCTTTGTCAATCCATAAATCCCATTGTCAAACAGCAACGCCACCATTTTCATGTTGTACCGGATAGCATGCACCCAGTGACCAGCTCCAATAGAGCAACAGTCGCCATCACCTGTAATGACAAATACATTAAGATCAGGTCGCCTGAACTTCACACCACAGGCTACCGGAAATGCCCTTCCATGCAAACCATGAAATCCGTAGGTACCCATATAGTGTGGGAATCGGCTACTACAACCAATACCAGATACACACACCGTTTTTTCGGGTGGATATTGCATGTCTTTACAGACTCTTTGAACAGCCGCTAAAATGGAATGTCCTCCACATCCGGGACACCATCTTGCCACACCTTTTCCATAATCCTCCATATCGCGGTGATGGTCTGGTAAAGGCATTGTGCAGAGTTCGTGTGATGTTCCGATCATAACATTTCTATTAAGAAGTCACATGACTTGATTTATGATTAGCAATCTCTTTTTTGATCATTTCCAATACTTTTCCGGGGTTCATCGGTTGGCCATACACATTGCTAAAGCAATCAATATCGCATTGTGTTTTTGCCCTTAGATACCAGGCCAACTGGGCATAACGACGATTCTCCTGGGTTATCATGGGATCTCCCGGTGTATCGCTATAATTGATTTCCACCGTAATCACTTTTTTGAATCGGCTGAATATTTCAACCAGTCCGGGTACTATAGGGAATAAAAATCTCAGGTGAAGACTACTGACCTTGAGTCCAAGAGCCCTGCCTTTGTCAACAGCTTCTTCAATAGCCCCAAGGGTGGAGCCCCATCCAATGAGTAAAAGGTCTCCTTCAGGATCTCCGTGTATGACAGGAGGTTTTAGGGTCTTTTGAAAGGCTGCTATCTTTCTACTTCGACTTTCTGCGCTATTCTGATTGATTTCCGGTTCATAGGCGACTCTGCCATGTGGGCCGTGGGCCAGCCCTGTAACGGTATACATACCTTCTTTCTGACCGGGGATAGGGCGTTTACTCAGACCAGTTTGCGGATCCCAGTCAAAGGGCTTAATGCCTTCCTGCCACGGGCTTTGGTCGTTTGGCGGTGCTATCCAATCTGTATCAATTTTTGGTCTGGGAAAGGGCTGTACTCCGGTTGCAAGATTAGCGTCACTCAATAGAATAACCGGAGTACGGAAAGCTTCAGCAAGCTTCCTTGCAAGAATCACAAAATGAAAACACTCTTCGATTGTCGATGCTGCCAATACTATTTTCGGTGCATCCCCGGCTTCGCCATAGATGGCGGCGAGCAGATCGCTTTGTTCAACTTTGGTAGGCAATCCTGTAGATGGACCACCTCTTTGTACATCAATGATGACCAGTGGTATTTCTGCCATGACCGCCAAGCCCAAGAATTCAGTTTTAAGTGCCAATCCTGGTCCTGAGGTAACTGTAACCGGTGTTTTTCCCGCATATGAAGCACCAATAGCAAATCCTATAGCTGCTATCTCATCCTCCGCCTGATGTACTATACCACCTACTTTCTGAATGTTCTCTGCAAGATGATGTGATACGGACGTGGCCGGTGTAATGGGATACATTGAGCATAATTCGATGCCTGCAGCCATTACCCCCAAACTGAGCGCTTGATTTCCGTTCATCACGACCTGTTCTGCACTGACCTCCATGGCGGGAATGGTGTAATGCAATGGGAAGTTGTCCACTGCCCAGACATAGCCAGCATGTAGCAATTGAATATTGAGGTCAACGACAGCCTTGGATTTCTTTTTAAAAATAGATCGGATCTGTTCCTCTGCTTTGCCCAGATCACGGTCGAAGATATAGGAGAGCATACCCAAAACCCACATATTTTTACCTTTTCGTGTGTCGGGCAATATTTTGAGACATTCCGGTTCCATTGGGATTTCATGGACTTCAATACCCAGCGCTCTGAATTCTTTCAAAGCTGTAGCATATTGATGTCTAATGGCCTCGACTTCATGGGTTCCCCATCGATCATCAATGAGCATGATGGTTCCTTTGTGATAGGCATTTTGTCTCAGGCGACCATAGATGACCTGTTCATTCAAAGCTACGACCAGATCGGCGTGATTGCCCATATTGGTCACTTTTTTAGAACCTATGCGCACCCGAATTCCAGATGCTCCTTCTCTTGATCTTGCTGGTGGTTGAATTTCTGCGGGGATGATCTCCACAGTCCAGACACCATTGCCCATTTGGGCAGATATAGCACCCAGACTCTGCCCGCATTTCTGCGCGCCTTCGCCGGAATCACTTACAATTTCGACAATAGCCTGATCTATCCTCTTCGGTTTAACAGAGGATCTTTTGGATATTATTTGGTTAGATACACTACCATTGTCCATACAAGACGGTTTTCATGGAAGTTTAATAGGCTAAAAGAATAAAACTTCACCTTGAGTGGCGATGACGAAGATCACGGACTGCATTGATTTAAAACCGCCTTATTTATTGTGCCTGGTACTTTAACCTGGTTATTGACTAAAATCACCCTCAAAGTTGACTTTGTCTCTTGGGTCTCAATGAAATATATTTAAGCTTAGCGACCAATTGAGTTGATATAATAATTCTCTTTCAAATGACGGCTTCCAGAAAGCTTTCAGCGGTTATGTTTACCGATATCATGGGTTACACTCATATGATGCAGACCGATGAGAACAAAGGATTGCAACTAGTAGAATATTATCGAATCACATTGGGTGATTTAGCGGGGCAATATGGAGGGCAGGTACTAAAGAATTATGGAGATGGCAGTTTAACCTTATTTGATAGCATTATTGGTGCCATTCATTGTGCGCAATCTTTGCAGAAAGAGTTTTTAAAAGATCCAAAGTTACCTGTCCGATTGGGTATTCATCTTGGAGACCTTACAGTACAGGATAATGATGTATATGGCGATGGCGTGAATATCGCATCAAGGTTGGAATCTGTAAGCATACCGGGTTCGGTAATCTTTAGCAGAAGGGTTAAGGAAGAGTTGGACCATCATGCTGATATTAAATGTAAACCGCTCGGATCATTTCGTTTAAAAAATGTATCCACACCCATGGAGATCTTTGCATTGGATTATGCAGAATTACCAATTCCAAGTCGACATGATATTCTCAATAGTCCAAAGGTTATTGCAGAAAATACTTCACTCGGGAAGATTCCAAAAGCAGTTTGGTTTGGCTTATTCATAATGGTTATGATTTGCATCTATTGGATCACGCAAAAAACGGTGCAACAGGGTATGTCAAACAGGATTGAAAATTCTATTGCAGTACTTCCATTTCTTGACCTTAGTATGGAAGGTGATCAAGAATGGTTTTGTGATGGATTGACAGAACAAATTACCAGCAATCTGGTGCGATTAGAAAATCTTAAAGTGATTTCCAGGACATCATCAATGAAATACAAAAAAACGGATAAGTCCATTGCCGAAATTGGAAAAGAACTAAAAGTCAATCACGTCCTGGAAGGGAGTGTTCGTAAATCTTCGGATAAGATTAGAATTACCACCCAGTTAATCAACGTAGCAGATGATTTTCACATTTGGGAAAAGGATTTTGACAAAGTACCAAGCGATTTTTTTGAAATTCAGGATGAAGTGTCTACTGCCATTGCTAATGCTTTAGCAAATCAGATGTCCGTTGGAATTACACCAGGAGATCCGGATGTTTTAAAAAATATTAGCCCTCCAACTAAAAATTTGTTGGCCTTAAAAAATTATCAACTCGGTAGGCAATATTATGATTTATATGACTCCTGGGCATCTTTTGATTTTATGACCCCACTCAGATATTTTGATGCATCCATTGCCGCGGACTCTATGTATGCCGATGCCTATATCGGCAAAGCGAATTTACTGCTGTCTGTGGCCTGGAGAAAGAACATAGATCTCGATAGTGTCAAACCCGTAATTGAATCATGTATCGACCGCGCAATATCACTAAATCCTACCTCAGGGCTACCGTATGTATCGAAAGGTTACCTCCATTATTTGTATGATTTTGATTTTGATCGAGCTGAAACACATTACCAGAAAGCCATTGGTCTCGCTCCGAATTATGACATCGCCTACGCGAAATATTTCTGGCTCAATCTAGCTTTGGGAAAATTTCAAGATGCGAGAAAATTGGCAGATAAAGCCATTGCATTAAATCCATTGAATTCAGGATATTATACCATGAAAGCCGAAGCGTATTGGGCTGAAATGAAGTTAGATTCAGCCGTTGCTTTATATCAGAAAAATTTAGAATTATTTCCTAATGACCCATATAGTACCTGGGGTTTGGCATGCAGTTATGGTTGGGCCGGTAAATATGATACGGCCATTAAAATCATCAATTCCATACCTGGTTATCAGGATAATAATTTTGCTGCGGCATATTTTGCTGTTAAAAAAGGCGACACGGTTTACGCAAAGGAAATTTTAGAAAAACTGATTCATTTCTACGAACAGAATCCGAATTCCTGGACATGGCACATAGCTGCTGTATATGCAGCACTTGGTGAGCTGGATAACGCAATGAACTACCTCGAAAAAGATCCGATAGATTTCATTTATGTAGCGCATTGGTACAAACCTCTCAGGAAGCATCCAAGATTTATAAGACTACTGAAAAATCTAGGATTTGATCCTTCGATATATCTTAATTGATGAATTTGCTAAACATCAAATTTATTCTCCTGTCACACCATCGCCATCGATATCTTTTCCAAGATGATTCTCTAATTCTATCAGCGTCTTTCTGAGTATAGATCGCGTATGTGCCAATTCTTCCTCGAGCGTGGCAACCCGTTGTTCCAGGGACTCAGTCTGCGCTTTTTGTTTGCTAATCTTCTCTTCCTGTATGATGTCCCAGAAAATTCCCATAGTGTGTTAATATTTGGTAATGAATAATGTAAAGCACGGATATAGACCTAAATGTAACAATCAATTGACTAAGTCTTCTATCCGGCTCATTGGTTCATTAATTCTTTCGTAGATGGGGACAAGCCTTTTGGTATGCCTGAGTAGTTCAAGCAACAAGTTTGAAAATTGGGTGTCTTCAAACAACGCATCGTAAGATCCTGACTGTGGCCTTATCTTGAAATCTGGATCAACCAATATATTTCGCGTTTCTAAAAACAGCGTGTCGTGCTGTGATCCTTCCAAGTAAATCTTAACTCGATCCGTATGTCGGTTGAGAAATGGACTTAGTTCGCGATCTACAAAATTATTTTGCAGGTCCTCGTACGATTCTAATAGTTGCATTTGTAATTTGAGAGCGGTTATCGCTTTCTGCAATTCCTGAGAACGCAATAATCCCAGCTGACCGGAACCGATCAATTCGTCATAGATGTGTGTAGCATTGGACTTGCCTAACAGGAAGCGCTTTGTCAGATTGTGCAAATGGATTTCGATCTGGGAATTGGATAGGGATGTAGCGTCTTTTTGTGTGCGCTCCAAAAGCTTCTCGGCAGCAGCTATAACTGCCATGTTGGTAGCCATCCCCAAACCAAATTGAAAACGATTGACATCGATCTTGTCCCGGATGCCACCAATCAATCGATTTTCTTCAAGGGCATTGAGTCGGTTTTGATTCCAATTGTTGATTTGGAGGGCGATCAATATTCCGACAACTACCAAGAGAATTTCACCTATGGCGTAGAGGAAGTATTTTTTTGTAGATCCTGAATCTATCAATGACTTTTTAAGCTTTCGTAAGAATGTGAGCATTTAGTGAAGTTAGAGAATATAGGCATAAAATCACCCTTACTGCTCTGCTGCTACCCCTCCCTAAAGGGAGTCAGCCCGCATAGTATTAGGTACAAATTCAATATCATGCTTATTAATCGAGGGTGGCTCCCTACAAGCGCGATTCAAACTACTGTTTTACTGCTCATGGCCGATAATAGGGGGGTGTTCGTTTTCGGAAAGATCATTGAGTTGGTCGATCCATTCTTCAGGAATCTCTTTAATGACGGAGGTGAGCTTAGTGTCCCAGATAGACGAAATGTGTCGCAAATCCTCTTGTTCGAAGCGTTTTTCTATCATCTCACCCGTGTTTTCTTTGTAGATGACAATATCAATCGGGAAACCAACATCATTGCTGCTCACACGAGTTGAGTCAAATGATAAGAAACCTGTCTTTAAGCCAAATCGGAGTGAAGATTCATAGTTGATCGTTCTGCTGAGAATAGGTTTCCCATAGCCGGAATTACCAATAATAGTGAATGGTGCTGCTTTGGTGATCTCAATCCAATTCCCTTCCGGATAAAGCAGATATAACTTGTGTTCCTTGTCATTAATTAGTTTTCCACCAACGATAGTGTAAAGGTTGAAAAACAAACCAGCCTCCGTGAGGGCAGCCTTATCTTCTTTGGATACGCGACGCAATTGTTGCCCAAATGAATTAACAACATTATACATTTTCTCAAATTTATGTCCTTCTTCTTCCAGGACTTCTTCAAAGTAAGTGATTGCTTTATCTCGAATAGATCGCAATCCGGAAGTCATCAAAAACAACGATCCATGTTCGTTGCTGTGTAAAGATATTTTCTTAGCAGTGGTAGTTTCTGAACCGGAAGTGATTCTGGTATCCGCGAGTGCAACGAGTCCTTCCTCTACTTTAATCCCCAGGCAATATGTCATGTTTTATCTAATTGTAAGTCCTTGATCATATGAGCTGCAAACATAATCATTGAAAAAATAATTCATCCATTTGAGTATGTAGTTTCAATACACGCTGATTAACATCTTCCAAATGCTGGATAATCATGTCTTCGCTATCGAATTGGTTAAATTCCCAAAATCCTTTCAGCGAAAGATCCAATGCATCACAAAGCTGATCGTGACCTGTTGGTTGTTCGCTAATAGCCTTTAAGTGATAACTGTATTTGTTGAGACTAGCATTTACGGATCGGGGAAAATCCATGTTTCCAATTACTAATTCAAAAATCCCGGTGCTATTCATCAATTTCCCCCTTGTGAGCACCTGATGAATATCAAAGGCCTCGAGACACTTCAATAAAATATGATATTGATAGAGCAGCAGCACTCTGTTTTCTCCGTCGTTGCTCAATATGGTATAATCTGAAATTTTGCTGCGAATGATCTTCATCACCTGAAACGCACGCTCCAGATACACACCGATATTCAGGAAATGCCATACATCACGATGTAGCAAGGTGTGCACCATGTCAGACTTGACCATGGCGACATGACCTCGCATTTGTTCAAAGAAGGCGTAGAATTTAGATATCGAAAAAGTTTGCCTGTTGTAGTCTTTACAGTATAAATTCCATTTGTTGATCGATTCCCAAAGTTCTGTGCTGATGTTATTTCTAATACCTCTTGCATTTTCGCGCACATTATTGACCATCGATACGACGCTCGTTGGATCGGATGCATCAAAAATGACTTTTCTGATAACCTCAGTATCCGATAACTCGACTTTGCTGTCATAGTCCGTTCCGGACATATAGAGTATCGATCGAAGTGTGAAATCAGCATGATCAAGCATGGGTGCTTCCAACGTAGAAAAATATTGGACTACGGCATATCGCGTCTGGAATTCTGCCCTTTCCATGTAACGGCCCATCCAATACAGATTCTGTGCTACTCTTGCTAACATGTGGTCATTGTTTTATTACCCAGGTATCCTTTGAACCACCTCCCTGCGAGGAATTTACAATCAGACTACCTTTGACCAGTGCAGTGCGCGTCAATCCTCCGGACAGTACAAAAGGCTCTTTACCTCCTAAAATGGTAAAAGTCCTTAAGTCTACATGTCTGGGTTCAAAAGTGTCTGTCTCTTCAATAAAAGTGCTATGCATGCTCAATAGCATCTTTGGCTGCGCTATAAAATTTCGTGGATTGGCCTCTATCTTTTTGATCAGTTCATCACGCTCAGTTTTGGTCATTTGATCACAAATACAAACACCATATCCACCGGACATGTCAACAGGTTTGACGACAAGGGTTTCTATGTGTTCTTTTACATATTTCAGGTCATCAGGTCGTCCACAAATGTAGGTGGGTACGTTGTCAATTAGCGGATCTTCACCTAAGTAATATTTGATCATATCCGGGACATAAGCACATACCGCTTTGTCGTCTGAAATACCTGTGCCTGGCGCATTGACGATCGTTACGTTGCCTTCATTATAAACCTGCATGAGGCCTGGAACACCCAACATGGAATCTGGTCGAAATACTTCAGGATCAAGAAATGCGTCATCGATTCTTCTATAGATCACATCAACCCGGATTCTACCGCCGATTGCTTTTAAATAAACAAAGCCATCTTCAACAACCAAATCCCGGCCTTCGACTAATTCGATCCCCATTTTCTGGGCCAAAAAGGTATGCTCGAAATAGGCAGAGTTGAAACTGCCTGGAGTGAGTAATACACAAAATATATCGCCTAAATCTCTTCCCGAAACATTCCAAAGCGCCTGCAATAGTTTGACAGTATATTGGGATACAGGTTCGATGTAATTGCGATTGAATACTTTGGGAAGAACACGGGTCATGGCTATACGATTGTTCAGCACATAACTCACCCCTGAAGGACTTCGTAAATTATCTTCTAATACATAAAATTGCCCGTCTGCATGTTTTATCAGATCAGAAC
>JAHHJQ010000194.1 GCA_018680005.1 Bacteroidia bacterium
TATAACTATGCTCAAGGACATGGGATTTACAAAATATGGCTACGAGGGTGAAGATGAATATCTGGATGAAATGAGCAATGAATTCGAGCTAGCTAAAGAGCACAACATTGAAATATCATCTGTTTTCCTGTGGCTTAATGCAAAAAGAGACAGTCTCGGCAAATTCAGTCCTTCCAATGAAAGAATACTTAAAATCCTAAAAGGATCATTATTTAAACCTACCGTATGGGTGAGTTTTAGCAATAATTATTTCGAAGACTTAAACCAGGAACAGTCCCTGACCAAAGCTATCGAATACATTAAGTTCATTAAAAATAAAACGGACGAAACAGGTTGTAAACTAGCTTTGTACAACCATCATGGCTGGTTTGGCAATCCAAACAATCAAGTCAAGATTATTGAGGCATTAGCCCAGGATTCCTTAACAATGGTGTTCAATTTCCATCATGCTCATCCCTATTTGGATGAATTTCCTGAAATCGTAAAGATGATTAAACCTTATTTGTCCCATGTGAATATCAATGGGATGAAAAAAGATGGGCCCAAGATCTTGACTGTAGGAGAAGGAGATTATGAATTTGAGATGGTTAAACTTTTGGTGGATGCAGGATATCAGGGGCCGTGGGGCATTTTGGGACATATAGCATCAGAAGATGTTCAAAAGGTTTTAGAACGTAATATTAAGGGTATCAATACATTAAAATCCAAATTACATAAAGAGCTAAATTAATTAAGGTTTTTTGAAAAGATGCATTCAAAAACACAATAACCTAATCGAAATAAAATGACCACCTACATAGACGGATTCGTCCTTCCCATTCCTCGTATTCACCTCAACGAATACCAACGTGTTGCCGAGACGGTAGCTAAGATTTGGAAAGAACACGGCGCACTTGCCTACTATGAATTTGTAGGTGATAATCAGAAGTTAGAAGGCACTCGTTCCTTCATGGAACTGACAGATGCAAAAGAATATGAAGCCATCATATTTGGCTGGGTCGTATTCGATTCTCGCAAGACACGTGACCTTGCCAATGAACGTGTAGCGGCCGATCCGAGAATGACGGATTTAGTCGGCCCATTGATGGATCCTTCAAGAATGATCTTTGATGCTTCGAGGATGGCGTATGGAGGATTTCTGCCGCTTGTCGAATCAAAATATGAGACAGATTAAAACTATAAGTATAAACGTTTCAAGTTGAACCAAAAATCCAAAAGGTGACCAGAAAACAATTTTTGAAAATGTGTGGGATACTTGGTATATGTGTCCCATTTGAGCTCTCTATAAGCTCTTGCTCCAAGGATGATACGATGAAGGCCCACTTCAATGGAAAAGTTATCATTATCGGTGCGGGAGCAGGAGGTTTATCCTCTGGGTATCTACTTCAGCAACAAGGAATTGATTTTGAGATACTGGAAGCATCTTCCAGTTATGGAGGTCGGATGAAAATTAATACCGATTTTGCTGATTTTCCCATTCCATTAGGCGCAGAATGGTTGGAAACAGGTACTAATATTTTTCAGGATATTGTAAATGATCCTTCCGTTCAAGTTAACGTTGAAACTATTCCTGACGCCCCGGATCGCAAGTTTGTTAATTCTTCCTGGTTTAATTTTTTTGAAACTTATATTGTTCCTTCAATTTCGAATAATATTGTTTATAACACGATCGTAGAATCAATTGACTTTTCCGGAGATCAGGTTATTGTCACCACACAAAACGAACAGCGCACAGCCGACAAAGTGATTGTTTCCGTTCCGCTTAAAATCCTTCAGGATGGGGACATAAGTTTTATACCATCATTACCTCAAGACAAATTAGATGCTATAAATAATACCACCATTTGGGAGGGGTTCAAAGCATTTATTGAATGCGCGACGAATTTCTATAAAGACGGTTTTGAATATCAAATTACTCCTGCAAGCGATGGCCAAAAAATATATTATGACGCTGCGCTTGGCCAGAATACCACTAAAAATATACTGGGTTTATTTGTTGTCGGAAAGCCAGCCCTCGTCTATATTTCGTTATCAGGGAATGCTTTAAGAGATTTTATATTGAATGAATTGAACGTGATATTCTCCAATCAGGCAACGCCCAACTATGTGAAACACATAACACAAAATTGGAATGACGAACCATTCATCAAAGCTGGTTATATGACCGATGACGCAGATTGGAGGACAGTACGCGAACTCGGTAGGTCTGTAGCCGAAAAGGTATATTTTGCTGGAGGAGCTTATACCAATGGTGAGAATTGGGTTTCTGTGCATACTGCAGCACAATCGGCAAAAGAAGCAATTCAGGAAATCGTAAATTAGAATCTGTCCAAAAATAAATTAGCATAACACTAAACAATGGCAGATATGCAGATCTTGTCTAGAATTTATGCATACAAAAAGGAAGAATTATATGACGGACAATACAGGAACTTTTCGATTCACCTATTTCACAGATGTATATGATGAAACTTTTGACTTTTACAAGAACAAGCTGGCTTTTGGTTTGGAGCATTCCTGGAATAGAAATAAAGAAGATAAAGGCGCCCTTTTCAAGATAGGACAAGGCTTGATCGAAATATTACAACGGCCGAAGGATCCAGAAAATGAATATAATGGATTGGACTATCGTAATCCGCAAGGCGTGTTTACAGGTATCCAGGTCTGGAACATAGACGACCTGTTTAATACCTTTAAGGCAAAAGGGATTCCTTTCAAACAAGAGATACTGAATCAACCCTGGGGTCATAGAAGTTTCTATATTCAAGAACCCAATGGATTAATACTCGGATTTTATGAAGAGCAATTCTGAATTTTTATAACCATTGGTCCTAATTCGAAAGTAAACTCTGTACATTTTCAAAATGAGATTAGAATTGATCTTTATTCTGATTGCAGCTATTGCTGGTTTTAGCCAACCTGTCAAAAGCCAATCATCTAGTTTTGAAGAATCCAATGCAACTTTGATTGCAATTTTAGACACGATATGGATAACTGAACAAGAACCAATTCGCCTGAGGGATTCTCTTGGAAGGGTGCATGGTTTTGAGTCAGAAGCATTTCAAAAACAAAACGAGATTTATCATAAAAACCACGCCATC
The DNA here is from genome assembly GCA_018680005.1 of Bacteroidia bacterium. Lineage (GTDB taxonomy): Bacteria > Bacteroidota > Bacteroidia > Chitinophagales > Saprospiraceae > HDS-20. The sequence goes on from JAHHJQ010000194.1 coordinate 3,102, forward strand.
AACGAAAAAAAGATTATAACGATTCTTGAATCCGAGGGATGGCCCAGCAAAGATGTCATCGGAGAGCGAGGTGCTATCACCATCTGTAATGTCATACAACATTCAGACAATGAAATACGACTCAGATATCTTCCTATGATGAAAGAAGCAGTACGAAAGAAGGAATTACAACCAAGATTATTGGCCAGAGCAGAAGATAGAATTGCTACAGAACGCGGAGACCTCCAAATTTATGGTGGTCAAATCAAATACTACCCAGAGACTAAAAATTTTGATGTTTGGCCAATATTAGATCCAGAAAACATTGACAAAAGGCGAGCCCAAATCGGTCTGGAACCAATAGCTCAATTTTTAAGAACCCGAAGGAATCCAATAGAATGGAATCTGGAAGAACAGATAAAAAGGACGGAAGAATTTAAAGCAAAAAGAGATACAAATAAATAATCGCGACCTTTAGCAATGGTGTCTTTTATAAGTACCAAAACCCTATCCATCTGAAGCCAACACGGCCTTTTACTCCACTATTGAGTATGGGGCTCTGGATCGAAATGAGCAAAAAGAAATATCAATGATCAAATTCTTTAGAAAACTAAGACAACGAATATTTTCCGATAATTCGCCTGCCGGACGGGCTGGTAAATTGAGCAAGTATTCTTTATATGCTATTGGAGAGATTGTTCTTGTAGTTATTGGAATACTGATCGCCCTTTCTATAAATAATTGGAATGAATCCAGAAAGCTGAAGGAGGCAGAAACAAAATACTTACTTGAGTTGAAATCTAATCTGTTAATAGATCTGGAAGATATAAATCATAGTATTTCATTTACCTCAGATAAAATAAAAAGCAATCAAATCGTCTTGGAATATTTAGATGGAGAACAAACCTTTCAGGACACATTAAAAAAGCATTTTGGCAATCTTTCTGTATCGTTACATTTCACTCCACAAACTAGCGCAATTGAAGGAATTAAGACAGCTGAGGGCATCAACATTATCAAGAATGATTCCTTGAGAAAGGCATTATCATATACTTATGACTTTATGTATAAACACATCATGTATGTTGAAAAAGAAGATGAACACAGATTTCAATATAACATTCTCCGGCCTGCACTTAATAACAATTTAAAGCTAAATCATCTTTCCAATGAAGCTGAGCCTATCGACAACATTGATATTAAGCAAAACCAAAGCTTTAGAAACGTAATATCTTCCAATGTCTGGTATAAAAAGTTCTTATTATCACAATACAAACTTCAATATAAAACTGTGTCTGATCTCATCCAACTAATTGAAGATGAACTGGAAGCAGCTTAATGCACGACCGAAAAGCAAATAACGTGTTTAAAACCATAGCGGGCATTTCTAACTACTATCCGGAGACAATACTCTTCATTTGCATTACCTTTAGCAATAGGCAGTGAAAATAAAATGAATCCATTATGTTAATTGGCCTATTCTATATTTTTGTACCACTCTTGTTAATTGGAATAATCGCATTCCAAAAACAACCCAATTTCTGGACCTGGATTTTGACAATTATCTCTTTTGGATTAGTTATATCCTATATGTGGGGAACAACGCGTTGGGAAATCATAAGTATATATTTTAGGCCAATAGTTCCAATACTATATTTGATAGCCTGTATAGTTGGATACAAACGAACGACAAAACAAAAAAATCAAACCAAGAAATTAGCTTTAATACTAAATATCGCGGTCCATGCAGTATTGATTGTGTTCTTTTCTGGCTTAAACTGGTTCACATATAGTGGATATATTACACCAGAAAATACGGTTGACTTAGTTTCTCCTTTTCAGGAAGGAAAGCAAATAGTATTGCATGGAGGTTCAAGTCCTTTCATCAATGGTCACTATCACGTTAAACCACAAAACCATGCTCTCGATATAGTTGGGCTTAACAACCTTGGAATGCGAGCTTCCTCATTTGGCGGAGGAGCCGATTTAAATAACTATGTAATTTATGGAGAACCGATTTATAGCCCATGCAATGGGACAATTCTAAAAACTGTTGATCAATTTGATGATCTGACACCTCCAAATACTGATAAAATAAATTTGGCTGGAAATTATATTCTGATTGATTGTGATGGTGTTGAACTACTTTTGGCTCATCTAAAAAAAGGGAGCATAAAAGTTAAGCCAGGAGATACTGTAACAACCAACACACTACTCGGTCAGGTTGGCAATACGGGTAACACAAGCGAACCTCACCTACATATCCACATGGAAAAAGGAGGAGAGGCCAACACAATTCTGAATGGAGAGGGTATTCCCTTTACAATAAACCAGAAATTTCTCGTGAGAGGTGACCGGATTAAACGTCAGTAGAAAGAATATTGTTAACTGCATCACAGTTTGATCTAGATCATGACAATGCTAACCTATTCCCTATTTTAATGTATGCAATAAAAATCCATATTGCCATTTTTCTTTGCCTGTTGATGGGCATCAGCCACCTGGATGTTACTGCACAGAACAGTCATGCTAATGACTTCACTGAACTGAACCAAACATTAATCCGGAATTTTGCTAATGACTTTGAATTTAGTGTACTGGTCGAAAGCCATGACACGGTCCTTTTTTCCGGGCATTACGGATATATCAATAAGAAAAAAACCAGACCTGTTGATAGTAAGACTCTTTTTAATATAGCATCTATCACGAAGTCGATTACGTCGATTGGTATCATGAAACTTGTGGAACAGCATAAGATCAACCTGACGGACCAGTTAAATGTCTTTTTTGGTGATGTTCCAGAATCCATGCAATCGATTACGGTACGGACACTCCTATCACACAAATCTGGCTTCAAACAAACCTATCCTCTGACTGCTATATCCGCCTCTGATGCAGCATTGGATGCCATCTTTGCTCAAACACTTGAATTTCCTCCAGGCACTGGTTTTAGATATTCCAATCAGAATTATCAATTGCTCGCATTGATCATTGAACAGACTACTGAAACCACATTTGAAGATTATATCAGAACCAATGTTCTTTCCCCATTGCTGATGGAGGACACTTATTTTTGGGATGAAGTCAAAGCAGAGGATAATATTGCCCCGCTGATTCGAAGCATCGCAAGACGTATCGGCAAAAGAAATTGGGGATTTATTGGAAGCACCGGAATATTTACGACAACTTCAGACCTCTCGAAGTTCTGGAAGGGTATTTACAAGAATGGTTTTGTTTCAAAAGCATCGCTCGATACGATCTTTAGACCCTATTACGAGACTTCATCTGGAATTCAGATCGGTTTTGGATTTTTTATATCTCCCAATGCAGAATGGAAAACCACAGAGCTTTGGACGCGGGGTACAGAAAGCTGGGGTCACAATAGTGTAATTCGATATTTTCCTGAAAAGCAAATCCTGATTATCGTCTCCACCAACTCCGGCGAAATAGAAAACGACAGCGCCAAAACCGGTAACCGTTTGATCAGTGATCTGATTGCTGGCTATGTGTTGCGCTAGAATGTAGAATATCGCGAAGCCTTCGTCTACCTCCTAAAGTTAAACCTGGCTATGATGTATGTATTATTTTTACATCATCCATTGATTTCAGAATGCACGTGTAATACAAATGAACAGAGCAATAATTCAATATATATTGAATAGAGGTCCCAAAAACCAGGTAAAAGTATCTATCCTGACGACTTGCCTGATAATTTCTCTCTCATTCGTTGCCAGTTCGCAGGCGACTATCATACAGAATTCAACATCGACCGATCAGACTATTGATAGCATGGTATCACGGATCAATACTGAAGTAGATGCTGCATTTATATACGATTTTGAACAAACCAAATTTGTTCCACCAGACGGAAAGACGCTGCTCATTATGGGACAGACTCAGGAAAGCATCACTGAGTATACAGACAATTTCTCAAATTTACCATTGCCGGGTGGTTGGTCAGCTTATTGGGGAATTCCAGATTTTTCTGGTATAACGAAGTCCCTTAAGAATGATACAGGTTCCACACAAAACCATCAGATGCTAGTTGATAGTTTTCCTAATACGGTCGTACATAGTGCCATGTGGATGGTGGGCAAATGGGATGTAGCCAAGAATGCTGGTAAGGGTGCTTATGATAATGTGATTAAAAAATATAGCACCTGGGCAAAGACAGTAAACCGACCAATCTATCTTAGAATAGGGTATGAATTTGATGGGCCACACAACGAACTTGAACCCAGGGAATATGTGAAGGCCTACCAGCGTATCGTCAAACTTATGCGGGCTGAAGGCGCACAAAATATTGCTTTTGTATGGCATTCATATGCTGCCCCACCTTTTAAGGATTATCCGATTTCTGCCTGGTATCCTGGCGATGACTATGTGGACTGGATAGGTATCTCCGTCTTCGGTCATGCATATGGTAGTTCTGACTTTGGTCCCCATTGTGATAACGTATTGGAGTTTGCCAGACAACACAAGAAGCCAACGATAATCGCTGAATCAAACCCAGTTAAAGGTATTGATTCTGAAAATAATGAAGTTTGGGATCAGTGGTTTGTCAATTTCTTCACCTTCATCTACAACAAGAATATTAAGGCCGTTAGTTTTATAAACGAAGATTGGTCTCGGTTAAATATTCCCGGTATTTCTGATTGGAAAGATGGACGCCTCCATAATAATATGCAGATCGCCAAAGCCTGGTTTCATGAGACCAATAAAGATCGTTATTTGAAACAATCACCGGAACTCTTCAATCAGCTCGATTTCTTGAAAAAACAGTAGTCCTATCTTTTCCAAAATAGTGTATACTTTACCAATCATTCACCTAAACGGTATCGAAACCCAATATACGTCTCCCGACCTCTGGTAGGACCCCATACCGAAGAAGTATCAAAATAAGGACTGAATGGATCCTCCCAGCTGATAATCGGTCGATTTTGTCGGAAGTTGAAGATATTCTCACATCCGGCGTACACTTCAAATTGCTTAAAATTATAGGTAAACTGGGTGTTGAAAATCGTAAAGGCATCTGAAAAATCCGGTCGCTGAAACTCCACAGGATTGGACTGCGTATTAGGCAATCGCTGTTCACCCATCCAGTGCATATTCATGTCTATATGAAATCTATTGGTAACAGGTTGATAACTAAAAGAACCCATCATTCGATGTCGTGCATTGAACGGGAGGGTCTCCTTAATATCACCTTTCATCCGATAGACATCCAGAAAGTTGTAGCCCGATTTGAGATAAAATCGCTGCCATACCCTGACAAAGAGTTCTGCCTGAAAACCATTACTGATACTGGTACCTTCAAAATTTTGAATAATTGCCTGAGTAGGATCGGAATCATAATCAGGAAATATCTGATTTTGAAAATCCGTCCGATAGAAATCCGCACTAAAATAACCGGATAAATTGTCGTCAGGGGTATTAAATTTCTGGGTTAAGTTAATTCCATAATTGATGGCTTTTTCAGGTTCCAGTTGTTCGGTAATCAATACATCTCTGGAACTAACCAACAGGTTAATGTTTTCACTAAATAGATTTACTGTACGCCATCCTAAACCAACATTGGCGCGAAGGATTGTCTTTGGTCGGATATCATATTTAATTAAAGTCCTTGGTGCAGCTTGAAAACCAAATTGATTGTGCTGATCACCTCTAACACCTACGATCCAGGTGACTTTATCATCCAGGAACCGCATTGTATTTTCTGCAAATATACCGGGGACATGCTCTTTGCGTTGATAAACGCCATCATAATTCCTATTCAGTATATTATCTGAAAAACGGATATCCTCTTTTAAATTCAAATGACGATAACTCAATCCCGTTTTCAAACTGTGATTGGCATAGTTTAATTCGTACTGGAGGTTTGCGTAAAAATTGGTCTGATCAGCATCATACTGTACAGTTCCAAAATATGAACGCTGATCATGATAAAATCCAGAAGCCATCAATGAAATGCCATGGATGTCATCAAATCGATAGCCTGTCTTAGTCCAGAATTCTGGCTGATCAAAGTTGACTGTCTGACCGTAAACGGCATTCGATCCCTGATCTGTTTCGGGGACAAATGATAGCTGTCCGCCGATCCTCTGTTCGTTCACGTACCGGATGCCCACTTCACTATTCCAGCCCCATTCCTGTGCATTGCCGTATTTCCATTTATTAAAAAACATATATCGGGTTAGCAATGGTAGATCCATGAACTCGTCCCCATCCCTATCCACTTTTCGCGCGGGTTGTACCGTATGCAAGGAGGTCAGATTGCTCCACTTCCCTTTGGTAAAGGCATAATTCGCATTGATATGCTTTTCTTCGAAATTGTTGATATAGCCATTGAGCAGGAGGCGATCAGTATTAGCGGGATCTAAGGTCAACACGTTGATTTGACCACTAATACTTTCATAGCCTTGAAGGACGCTGTTAGCACCTTTGGAGATAAAAATATTACCCACTAATGTCCCCGGAAGGCTGCTGATGCCATAGGTATATGAGAGTCCCTGGATCATCGGTAATCCATCCACCAGCACCTGATTGTAAACCCCAGAAAGACCAAGTATCCGCAGCTCTTTGGAATGCGTGATGACATTTGTCGTCTGCGCCTGCACGGTCGATTGTGTCTCAAAACACCCCGCCAGATCACAACAGGCGGCCTTTTTCAATTCTGCCCCGGTTAGTTGCTCAGTTTTGATAGGATTGATGTCAGAAATCATGACACCGTCCAATTTTCCTTTGACGATGACTTCCTCCAATGCCCCTGATAATGCAAGCCGTACATTTACCGATCGCTGGTCTGTAATCAGGACCGTATCAGGCTGATGACCGACATAGCTGAAAACCAGCTTACGATAGGCATCGGCAACATTCGTCACCGGAATAGTATATGCACCCCGATCATCCGTAATCACGCCAATAGCAGTACCTGTCCAATAGACATTGGCACCGATGAGAGACTCACCGTATTGGTCGGTAACTGTACCTGTTATCGTCTGCGCGCAAACGGCGAAAGGCAGAAGCAAACCAACAATGAACAATAGCTTTTTCATTGTACTGTATTTTAAGAATAGCAGCCGAAGTAGTACTCCGACATCGCATGCTCTATTCGCCGTTATAGTTTGACTTTGTAAGGTCGATCATTTGGATTTTTACAGCCGCCTGTAGATTCTATCGCGGTATAGATATCCTCTTCAGAGACCAAAGCTGTATCGAAGGTCACTACAAAAGTAGAGACAGCCCCCTTCTTTTCAATCTCGCAATTGCTGACTCCTTTCAAAGCCTTTACATTATTGGAGATTGACTTGATATCCGCGGAGCAGCCGACACCTTTTACCTTAATCGATGACGTCTTGATCGAAGAGACCGCCTGTTCTGTGCTTGTGGTCTGTGAAAGAGCATCCGTCTGTGCAGCAAAAACAAGAGCCACAAGGACTAATAATGATTTGAAGATTTTCATAATTCTGATTTTTAATATTTAAACAATTGATAGGAACTCTGAGGTTCCTCAGAGTAGTCATGGCATATAGATGAACTAGACGCCTTTGGGCGGATGCCAAAAATCAGAAATGAAAGAACTGGAAATACGTGAGATATAAGTACTAAACTTATTTGATTCAAAAACCGGTTCGCTGTAAGTGCCGAGCCATTGCCCACTGCTTAATAACAAAATAGAAGCGTTACACAATTGAAATGGATTGCAATTTTGTCCATCACAACCTGTACCTGGTACGTTACTCGTGTCAGTAGATGGAGCTGGTCCTAGACAGTCCTCCGAACAACAAGTCTGCTCTATATTCAGATGTTGCTCAAATACCAGGTCCATACTTGGTTTGATCGACAAAAACGATACAAATACGGCCAATATGATTGCTGTGATACGCATAGGCACTGCAAAGGTAAAGCTTTATCCTATCCCAGTCAAAGGCAGGGAGCACATCCAAAGGAATTCGAACAAAACATTAACATAATGTCATTCATAATCAATCACTAAGATTGAGAAGACATTACTTCGCTATCAATTACCCGGGCATAGCAGCGTTGAGTAGGCCATTTGACAACCCAAAAATCGCTTCATTCTCACTGCTAATAATAAAAGAAAAGAATCTTCTTGACTAAATCTGATACTTCATCTCTGAAAGTGCCATTGGATAAAATGACAACTGCAAACTCGTCATTCGGCATCAATGATACATGGCTTGCATAACCAACGAGTGCACCTCCATGGTATACGCGCTGTTGTCTATTTATTTCATCCACTTCCCAACCATAGCCATACCCCCAGTTCTCATAAG
>JAHHJQ010000079.1 GCA_018680005.1 Bacteroidia bacterium
GTTATGTGGTGTCCATTGGTCAGATGATGAGTGTCACAGACACTCCGGAAGGAATTGAAATTCCCGGTCATCTTGACAATGGATTAGATCAATGGGTATTGAAAGGAGGTAGTTGTGTCGTCAAACCGGATGGTTCCTGGCTATTGGAACCACAGTACGAAAAAGAAGGTATCATCTACGTTGAGATCCCCTCATTGAGAGACAATACAAAGGAAAAAATGAATATGTCTGTCAGTGGGCATTACAATCGCCCTGACGTTTTCAAGTTTAAAGTAAAAAAGAAATAACCCAATTAACGCATGCCTTCATTGATCTTATCCAGTTCTCCATCACCGGGATATAAGTGATTCTCAGTTAGTTTATTCAGTGGGATATCAACGGTATGATTGATTTGGTGGAGATCTCTTGGATTGGGATTTACATAAAGTAGTCCGGTTAGGATCTGTCCATTACGTTTCGTTGCTTGCAACTTATCAATCGCAGACTGTTTATCCGTAGGATTCCAGTTAGGAGCCAATTTTTCGAGATGTACTACCGAGTGACCAAACAATTCAATATCCTTTTGAGATCCTTCAGCGTATTCGACCTCGATAGCTTTTTCTTCAGGGACATAATCCATGGCTCCGGTGATGGAGATATGTTCCCGAACATAATCATAAGACTTAGTCGAGCCCTTATTATTGTTGAAAGTGACACATGGAGAAATAATATCGATAAAAGCAAAACCTTTGTGTGACATTGCAGCCTTTAAAAGAGGAATCAATTGAGATTTATCGCCGGAAAAACTTCTTGCCACAAAACTGGCATTTAGTTCAAGTGCAAGACCTACTAAATCTATAGCTTCATATGGTGTTGCTTCACGACTTGGCTTGCTGATAGATCCTTTGTCCGCAGTGGCACTATCCTGTCCTTTGGTTAATCCATAACAACCATTATTCATGACGATATAGGTCATGTTTACATTACGACGGATTACATGAACAAACTGCCCCATACCAATTGAAGCGGTATCCCCATCTCCAGAAACACCCAAATAGATCAATTCCTTGTTGGCAAGATTGGCTCCAGTAGCAATGGAAGGCATTCTGCCATGTACCGAGTTGAATCCGTGAGAATTACTTAAAAAATATGTTGGTGTCTTCGAGCTACAACCAATTCCCGATAATTTGGCAAGATGATGTGGTTCAATATTCATTTCAAAACACGCTTGAACAATCGCGGCACTAATTGAGTCGTGTCCACATCCGGCACATAAGGTAGAAATTTTACCTTCATAATCTCGTTTGAGATAACCTACCTCATTTCTTGGTGCCTGAGGATGAACAAATGTTGGTTTGATATAACTCATACTTGGGATATCATTTTGATAGAAAGATGTTCACCAATTTGTTCGATGATATTTTGAGCTGTGATGGGGTATCCATCATAATTCAAAATAGAGATTAATTTTTTAGGATGAATTTCTAATTCATTGATCAATAGACTTCTCATTTGAGCATCTTTGTTTTGTTCGATTACAAAGATTTCATCATGCTGGCTAATGAAATCTTCAACCTCATTATTGAATGGAAACGCCCGGATTCTCATGGCATCCATCGGAGAACTGCTTGCTTGTAACTTATCCATTGCCTCAATGGCGGCATATGTGGTCGTACCAAAAAATAAAAGTCCATGATTGCTTTTATATCCATCTTGATAAAACTCTGGCTTGGGGACCCATTTTCTTGCTGTATTCCATTTACGAGTAAGACGATCTACATTTCTTTTATAGACTGCGCCCTTTTCGGTATATCTGGCATATTCGTCCCTTGATGTTCCTCTAGTAAAATATCCTCCTTTGGAAGGATGCGTTCCAGGGATTGTTCGATAAGGAATACCATCACCATCTATGTCCAGATACCTCCCCCAATCAAGATTTGGATCGTCAAGGTCTTCTGCGGTTAGCACCTTACCTCTGTCGTACTTCCGATTTTTATCCCATGAAAAAGGTTCTGTTATATGTTCGTTCATACCAAGATCAAGATCAGACAACAAGATGATAGGTGTTTGAAAACGGTCAGCAAGATCAAGACCTGTGGCAGACATTTCAAAACATTCATTAGGCGTGCTTGGAAATAACAAAATATGTTTTGTATCACCATGAGATGCATAAGCTGAAGAAATGATATCTCCTTGTTGTGTGCGCGTTGGCATTCCGGTAGATGGGCCACCTCGTTGAACATTAACCAGAAATACTGGAATTTCTGCAAAATATGCCAAACCTATAAATTCATTCATAAGAGAAACTCCTGCGCCACTTGTTGATGTGAATGCACGCGCACCATTCCATCCAGCTCCAATAACCATCCCAATAGCAGCCAACTCATCCTCTGCCTGCACCATGGCAAATTTTTTCTTTTTAGAATCTTTGTCTATCAGAAACTTGTTAGCATACTTGTCATATGCCTTGGCTACAGAAGTCGATGGTGTGATAGGATACCATGCACATACCGTTGCACCCCCATAAACTATCCCAAGTGCAGTGGCTTCATTTCCTTCAACCATAATCTGATCTCCTATCAGATCCCTTTTTTCAATCCTGGTATCCAACGGACAATCATAATTTTCTTTGGCATAATTATATCCAACTTCAAGTGCTTTGAAATTAGGAGGCCACAGTTTAGGTTTTGTTGCAAACAGTTCTTCAATGAGATGTTTGACAATATTGATATCGATATCCAGTAATGCCACCAACGCACCCAGGTAAATGACGTTCTTAAAAAGTTGTTGAAGTCTTGGCAATTCAAAATATTCCATGCTCAAGAGCATCATAGGCAAACCGATCATGTTTATATCAGATCTTTTTTGATCATCATGAAGCGGTCTTGAATTGTCATATATAATGTATCCGCCAGGAAGTATCCGTTGAAGGTCTTCTTGGAAACTTTGCGGGTTGACAGCGACCATAATATCAATACCTTCTCTTCTTCCCAGGTAACCTTTGTCGCTTATACGGACCTCGTACCAGGTAGGTAAGCCCTGGATATTCGATGGAAATATATTTTTCGCTGAAACAGGAACACCACTTCGAAAAATTGATTTGGCAAAAAGACCATTGGTACTGGCAGAACCAGTACCATTGACATTGGCAAAACGAATTACAAAATCATTTACTCTTCTTTTACCAGACATCCACTGCTCGCTTTTGTAACGTTATAGAAATACTGCTGCATATCCCATGCAGCTGTTGGACACCGCTCTGCACAAAGACCACAATGTAGACACACATCTTCATCTTTGACCATCACACGGGAAGTGGGTAATTTTTCGGATATATAGAGATCTTGTGTCGTGTTTAAGGCGGGTGCAATCAATCTTTGTCTCAATTCTTCTTCTTCACCATTTGCGGTGAATGTAATACAGCTAGTTGGACAGATATCCATGCAAGCATCACATTCAATACATCTGCTAGTATTGAATACTGTCTGGACATCGCAATTGAGACATCTCTGTGCTTCTTTGAATCCCAGAGTTTCATCAAAACCTAGTTCAACTTCTACCTTTCTATCCTTGAGACTGATTTTTTTGTCCTGATGTGGAACTTTGTACCGAAGATCATCTACAACAGGACTATCATACATCCATTCATGGATACCCATTTTTTGGCTGATCAGATTGGTCATAGGGGCAGGTCTGTTGTTCGTATTTTCTCCCCTTAAAAACAGATCCATAGAGATAGCTGCCTGGTGTCCATGAGCGACCGCGGTAATAACATTTTCAGGTCCAAATGCTGAATCTCCGCCAAAAAATACATTAGGTAATGTGGATTGAAAAGTTGTCTGGTCGAGTACAGGCAAATCCCATTTTCCAAATTCAAGTCCTAAGTCTCTTTCAATCCAGGGGAATGCGTTGTCTTGTCCGATAGCAATAATGACGTCATCCGCTTCGATGAATTCATCCGCTTCTCCGGTGGGGATAAGTGATCGTTTTCCGTTTTCGTCATATTCTGCTCTGACTTTTGAGAAAATCACCCCTTTGAGTTTTCCATTTTCAACAACAAATTCTTTCGGGGGCATATTATTCAAAATAGGAATATCTTCTGCCATTGCATCCTCTATTTCCCAGGGTGAAGCTTTCATTGTTTTGAAAGGGCTTCTAACAACAACTGTAACTTGTTCTCCGCCTATCCTTTTGGAGGTCCGACAGCAGTCCATAGCTGTATTACCTCCACCCAAAACGATTACTTTTTTGCCTACCGATTTAATGTGTTCGAAAGCTACTCCAGCCAGCCATTTTATTCCGATATGAATATTTGCTTCACCCTCTTCTCTACCCGGAATGTTTAGGTTTCTTCCTTTCGGCGCCCCCGTTCCAACAAATATGGCATCGTAGTCTTTTTCCAAAACATCTCGCATGCTTTCTACATAATGGTTGAAATGGGTATTGATTCCCATATCCAGTATGTAATTGACTTCTTCTTCTAAAACTTCAATTGGTAATCTGAATGCAGGAATTTGCGTTCGCATCATACCTCCCCCTCCACTCCATTCATCATAGAGATCCATCTCATATCCTAAAGGGGCCAGATCACGAGCTACTGTCAAAGAAGCAGGTCCACCGCCAATCAGCGCTATCTTTTTTCCATTCTTCTTTTTTGGAATATCAGGCATTAGATGTTTTACAGCTCCCTTATTATCGGCTGCAACTCTTTTCAATCTACAAATTGCCACAGGCTCTTCTTCCACCCGCCCTCTTCGGCACGCTGGTTCACATGGCCTGTCGCAAGTCCGTCCGAGAATTCCTGGAAAGACATTGGACTCCCAATTGATCATATATGCCTTGGTATATTCCTTTTGGGCAATGAACCGGATATATTCAGGTACAGGAGTATGAGCAGGACAAGCATATTGGCAGTCTACTACTTTATGGAAATACTCAGGATCATTGATATTAGTAGGACCCATTTGGACTTGGATTGAAATACCAATAAATATTGCACATATATATCAATATGCAAAATAAAATAGCTTGAATTGTCAGATATGGATTAGAATGTACTGAAAGAACTCGGTCTATCAGGCGACATCATAGACAGCCTCTTCAAGTACCTTGTTGTAGAAGGCCTCATATTGAGGTAGAATCTTCTCAATGTCAAATTCCTGTGCTCTGGCAAACGCATTACGTTTCAAGTCGCCATGTAATTTTTCGTCGGATAGAAGCCGAATGGTGTTCGCTGCCATTTCTTCAACATTACCAACTTTCGAAATAAAGCCTGTTTCGCCATGAACATTTACTTCTGATATACCGCCTACGTCCGAGGAAATAACGGGTACTTCGCATGCCATCGCTTCCAGTGCTGCCAAACCAAAGGATTCTTTACCTGAAGGCATAAGAAATGCATCACCAATAGCCAATATTTCTTCAATCGCATCTTGTTTACCCAGAAATCTGATTTCCTGGCACAGTCCTAGTTCGCGACATAAATCTTCCAGATTTCTCCTTTCCGGGCCGTCACCAACAAGAATTAACTTTGAAGGTATTCTTTGGTTTACTTCTTTGAATATCAGGATACAGTCTTCTACACGCTTAACTTTTCGGAAGTTGGAAGTATGGACCATAATCTTTTCTCCATTTGGAGCAATAGCTTTTTTGAAATGGTCCTTGTTAGTTTTCGTAAAACGCTCAAGATCAATGAAATTGTAAATAACTTCTATATCCTTTTGAACACCAAAATAGGCATAGGTATCCTTTTTCAGGCTATTGGAGACTGCGGTCACACCATCGGACTTCTCAATAGCAAAGGCAACAACATCAGCAATGGATCGGTCTTTACCTACTAAGGTTATATCTGTACCGTGTAGCGTGGTCACGGTTGGTACGTAACGCCCCTCGTATAATAAAATCTTTTTTGCCAAGTATGCAATTGTCGCATGAGGAACTGCATAATGTACATGCAGAATATCCAATTGCTCATGTTTTACGACATCTACGATTTTACTTGTCAGATAGGTATCATAAGGTGCATGTTCAAACAACGGATAATCCGACATGAGCACTTCATGATAGAATATGTTTTCTTGAAATGTATTGAGTCTGGGCGGTTGCTTATAGGTTATAAAGTGAATCTGATGACCAAGCTTGGCCAAGCCCTTTCCTAATTCAGTTGCTATTACACCACTACCTCCATAGGTAGGGTAACAAACCATGCCTATTTTCATTCTATCTCGTTACTTTGATTCATCATCTATTTCTACAATCAAAATTCGCTGAATTGGTTTTGACAATTAGTTCTTTTTTTAATGCTGAACAAACAGTCGCTTGCTTACAAATTGATTCCCTGCTATAACCTTTACGAAATAAATTCCATTTGGATATTCTGATGTGTCCAGAGTAAAAAAGTGTTGTCTGGATACCGAACTGATTTCATTCAATATTTCTTGTCCAAGACTATTAAAGACATGTAAACCCACTGATTTTGCAGATCCCAATTCCAAATTAATTACTGATTCCGATTGTGCTGGGTTAGGGAATAGCTGAAATTGTATCAAGTCAGAGATAATATGGTTACCAGTTTGTAAATCCACAATTGCTTCGATCTCATCTGCACATCCAAAGTTATCCGTAACGGTCACAAAATAAGAACCCAAAGATAGATCATATAACATATCTGTTTGAACTCCGGAATCCCAGGTGAAGCTATAAGGGGCAGTACCAGACGAAGCGATGACCATAGCAGTTCCATTGTTACCTAAACCAGATTCCGGCGTAGTAGTGACTGTAAGTCCCAGGCTTGATGGACAAGCTTCTAATGCAGAAGTAGCTGTATCCATACAACCATCAGCATCCGTCACAGAAACCATATAAGTACCAACGGCTAGATCCGAAAGTGATGCAGTATTAGATAAATTATCCCAGGCGTAGGTATAGGGACTCGTTCCTAAAGTAGGTTGAACACTGAGACTACCATCGGAACTTGATAAATCTGAAGGATTAAGCTGAGTTAATGATAATCCTAGATTCATTGGACAACCATTGATCTCAACATTGTCTATATCAACAAAAAAATCACCTGCAGCTCTCTGCCCGATAAACTTGATTTTGATATCTTTTCCAACATATGTTTCCAATCCTATTTTGATAGTTTGCATATCTGCTGAGAAGACATGATTGGATGGATCGATGATCAATAAGTTTGCATAATTGATACCGCAGTTTTCAGAGACTTGAACTAGCAATTGATCTCCGGAACTGAGACTGGTGCCGACAGTTCCGTTACCGACGGCATTAACAATTCTGTAGTCAAATTGCAAGGTATCGGTTGTTGAGATTGTGCCGACATTGGGGGCTAATAGTTCAAAGGAAATATCATCGATATTGAGCCGGTCATAAAATACACTTGAAGGACTGCCATGATCGATGCCAAAATTCATTTCATCTGCGGTCCAACCCGTAGGGAAATCTGAATCCTCAAAATCTTGTCTAAGTGGTAATGGTTTGACACCTTGGATTATAAAATTTAAAGACAAGGAATCATTTACACGATTACGTTCTCCTCCAGCATTCACCCAGGCTACTACATTATAATCTCCATCCATATTAGTCGATATTGGTGTAGCGAATTCAAAGGTATCGCGATCATTTACATCTATACCAAAAATACTTTCACTTACGATTGGCCCGCCATTAAATCTATAATTAATTAAGTACTGATCAACAGCATTAAGACCGGTATTTTCCACAGCTATCAATACCTTATCAGCGTCAAATCCACACTCTATTTCCGAAGTATGGTCAACAAAAGCTGTTGCCAAATCAATAGTATAGGGTTCGTAAATTCTGATATCATCTATACCAATACCTGAACCTTGATTCGTATGGTCAGACTCAAAGACAAATCGTAAACGAACACTGTCTCTGCCGGCAGCACCGAAGAGTCTATTTTGTACATTGCTCCAACCGGCAGCTACACCATCTCCATTCCATCGATTTTCATCATTATCGTTATACCAATTGATCCCATTTTCTCCATCTCCAATTTTTGTCCAATTTTGGCCCCCATTGATACTAATTTCTGCTTGCGCAAAATCACAACAAGCTTCACCTTGATAATGGAACGCAAAGCTCATATAGGGATCATTGACCATATTCGAAAAATCAAAAC
>JAHHJQ010000089.1 GCA_018680005.1 Bacteroidia bacterium
ATATCTACCAGGTTATTATAAGACAAAGCTTTACCGGAAAGGATATCAAAATTATCAGCATAGTCACCATAATATGTGCCTTGCTGGTGCGGATTTTCACCATATCGCAATGGATTGGCATCATGAATACTTTCTTTAAATGAAAGATCGTCTGTCCCCCCCTTGAAGTAATTAGTAATGGCCACATCATAATTGGAAGAAACCTTAAATGCTTCAAGCGCAAATTGTCTTCGATCGTCAACTTCCGTAAACCCACTTTTATCATTGAGTAATTCTAGTAAGTGGTCATACTGTTCCTTTGATGGTACACAAACTACATCCTTATAATTTTTGGCTGCAGCACGGATCAGCGAAATGCCTCCAATATCAATCTTCTCTATAATTGTTGATTCGTCATCTGTAGATGCCACAGTATCCTCAAAGGGATATAGATCAACGATGACCAAGTCGATTTCCGGAATGTCATATTCTGCTAACTGCGCAAGGTGCCCTTCTTCTCTTCGTGCGAGTAAGCCTCCAAACACCTTTGGGTGCAATGTTTTTACACGGCCATCAAGGATGGATGGGTAGGAGGTGAGATCTTCTACAGCCTGAACAGGAATATTCATTCGCTCAATAAAGGCCTGCGTGCCGCCGGTACTATAAATAGTTACATCATGTCCATGCAACGCTTCAATGATCGGTTCCAGGCCTTCTTTTGAGTATACGGATACCAATGCTGAGTTAATCTTTTTCAAGGTGTTGTGTTTTATTAATAATCCAATTGTGTTATGCTTACTTATTGCTTTTCTTTTTGGATTTGGACTTCGTTTTTTTTGCGCCATTTTTGGAAGACCGAGCATTGAAGTCAAGAATATTGCCCATGTGGAAACATGTTCTGCAACGTGCTTCATAACTCTGTGCTTCTCCTATCAGCACCTGTTCATCATCATTCGTCAGCCGATAACTATGTGTTGCCAAATTGCCGCAATGTTTGCATATCGCATGTAGCTTGGTTACATATTCTGCCATTGCAAGCATATTGGGCATAGGACCAAATGGAACACCCCTGAAATCCATATCCAACCCGGCCACCAAAACCCGGATTCCTCTAAGTGCCAATTTCTCACAAACCTCCGGCAGATCATTATCAAAAAATTGAGCTTCGTCTATTCCGACTACTGAAAAACCATCTACCTTATCCAATATTTCTGAAGAATGATTTACAGGTACTGATAGTATTGTATTGGCATCATGGGAGACTACCCGTTTCTTGTCATATCGGTGGTCGACCGTGGGTTTGAATACTTCTACCTTCTGATTTGCAATCTTGGCTCTTTTGAGTCGACGTATGAGTTCTTCTGTTTTACCACTAAACATGGAACCACAGATGACTTCTATCCATCCGCTACGTTGACTTTTGAACTGTGGTTCTAAAAACATAATGTTGTGTAAAATTGACTTGTCCCCAAAACGTTTAGTCCTTCAAATCATTACTTTTATAAAATAAATTATGATTACTGCAGAACCGTGTTCATCTTGTCTTATCAGGACTTCTTAAATAACAGGCTGCAAAGATAGCAATCATCGTTAAAAGCAATTCGCATGCATCTTGAAAAAACAACAATCCTTCTGGAAAAAATAAATAACCTGTATAAAAGCATGATTCGTGATGCTGACAATATTTCAAATATTGAAAAAGATCTGCTCAAAGATTATGTGAAGTCTTTTTACGAACAACTGCTGGACAGTAAAGCTTCAAATACCGGAAAACAGAAGTCAAAGAAAAAATCAAAAAAGCGCATTTTGGAAAAGGTATTTGACATGCCTGAAGGACATGCCGCACAACATGCTTCCAAAGAACCTGCAGAAAACGCACATACCCCTGCAGAACCGAAAAAAAATTATGTTCCACCACGTATCATTCAATTGCCCAAAGAGATAGAGGAGGAAATCGCCTCTACTCCATCTAAACAAAATGAAGAAGTCAAACACGAGGCGCCACCTGCTGACAACGAAGCGATGACGGAGTTGTTTGAAGAGGAAGAAAACAAAAAAGATATCTCCTCCAGATTGTCCAATAGTCCCATTGGTAATTTAAATAAGGCCATATCCATCAATGAAAAGATCTTTACGGTCAATGAATTATTTGGGGGAAATATGACTGATATGGAAACAACTTTGAGCGCATTGAATGACTGTAAAAACTTTGATGAGGCTAGATCCAAAATTTTGGAAAACAAGGTTGTTGAATACAACTGGATGGCAGAGTCTCGTATTAAAAAAGCGAAGAAATTTATAAAACTTGTACGGAGAAGGTATTTATAGAATATGGCACTTATCAATTCAGTAAAACTTCAGACTGCGGCTTACGCATCGTTTATTTCCATATTGGTGCTATGGATTATCCATATCATAGCTTCCATGTTAGGTATGGAGCTTGGATGGCTTGGGATTTTACCTCGCCATGTTGTAGGATTAAAAGGAATTCTCTTTGCACCACTAATTCACGATAACTTTCAACATCTCTTCTACAATTCTATGCCTCTACTCGTAATGGTGGGTATGATCACTTTTTTTTATCGAAAGGTGGCCATTAGAAGTATATCAATGATGTATGTGCTGACTGGTCTAGCAGTTTGGTTGTTCGCCAGGCCAGTATTTCATATTGGTGCAAGTGGAGTGGTATACGCATTGGTTTCCTTTGTCTTTTTTAGCGGACTTTTTAGGAGGAATGTACGTTCTATCATTTTGGCATTGGTAGTCACCATGTTGTATAGCGGTATGGTTACCGGTATCTTTCCAAATCAACAAGGAATATCTTGGGAAAGTCACCTCTTCGGAGCAGTCATTGGATTGTACGTGGCCTATTTCTATAAGAATGAAATAGAACATGACCAAATGGGAGCAGAATCTCCCTGGGTGCGCACCAAAGATCTACCAGAAGAAGAAGGTCAGTTTTTCTTTGATCGTGAGACATTTGAAAAAACAAGGGCCGAGCGGAGGGCCGAAATTGAACGGCTTCGTGAAATTGAACGCCAACAAGCTGATAATGTGCGTATTACATGGACAAGTGATCGTACCGATAACAATCACACATCTTAAAAAACATCATTGACAAATAAGGTCAATAACTGAATAGTTCCTATCGGTTCTACCTTTAACACTTTTCATATTAAAGATTTTCTTTAAGAGGCACGTTTTTAGCCGATTCCTGTGCATAGATGTAACACACATCTCTTCATGGTAAATTACACTGTCTCCTTCAGAATCGATGCATTGCGAATCGCAATAATCCTTTCTTTTCCGATCTGAATACACTGCTCTCCCCTCTATGAAATACACACTCGTAATTCATCATTGAGCCAAAGCTCAAGATGAACACTGAATAGTATAACACCGATAACTCTACTACTGGCTATAGATGCATAAAATCTATCTACTGATACTATTATGTTCCGGCGCCTTGACCGTCATTACAGTGAATTCTGAGGAATTACTTCAATCCGAATCGAATTCACCGGTACTATTCTCTTCCATGAATTGTACAGGTTTCAGTGCTTCAATACTTTCAGATACTGTATATAACTGCCCGGCAAATACACATATATATACGATTGACACTAGTGCTAATTTTGTCTATCAATGGATAGGACCAACCGGATATATTTCATCCAATTGGGAAATATTTGTTACACAACGCGGTATCTATGGTCTCACCGTAGTGGATACGGTAAATAACTGTACTGCGACTGATTCTATTTATGTTCGACAATTGCCTTGTGAAGATTTAAGTTCTGAGTGGATTCCACCAGGCATCGATATCACAGTCTATCTGGATACAATAGCTCCAACTTTCACCACACCTGCAGATACAACAGTATTTACAGACCAGCTTTGTGTTGCTTCTACCTCCAGTGCTTCGATTGGAACGGTGATAGACGAAACAGATGATTGTGATACTAATCTTGACGTTACCTTTCAGGATAGTATCAGTAACGATTGCTCAGGAAGTATTACCATTTATAGGACATGGTCAGTAGAAGATGATTGTGGAAATCTATCTACAGGAGAACAAACTATTTTCGTGCGTGATACTATCGGCCCATCCATTGCAGTACCCTCAGATATAATGGTCTATGTTGACAATGTTTGCTTTGCTGATACCAGTGCTTCAACCACTGGTAATTATCTCACAGTTTCAGATGGATGCGATGCCAGCATAAGTACTGCTTCTTATACCGATGTCAGAATAGATATCTGCGCGGGTAGTTATGATATAATCCGTACCTGGTCAGCCATTG
Organism: Bacteroidia bacterium; assembly: GCA_018680005.1. GTDB lineage: Bacteria > Bacteroidota > Bacteroidia > Chitinophagales > Saprospiraceae > HDS-20. Next base: position 4,284 of record JAHHJQ010000089.1, read on the forward strand.
ACGATTGTGGTAATACTGGAACGGCAACCCAGGTGATTTCGGTTGTGGATAGCACAAGTCCTCAACTAATTATCCCTCCTGATACCACGATCACAGCTTCTGGCATACCGAATAATGCCAGCGCTAGTGATTATTGCAGCGTTACACCTTTTCTTACATATAGTGATAGTATCTCCACGGTTGGATGCCAACGTCAAGTGTTCAGAACATGGACAGCAATTGATGATTGTGGCAACACAAGTTCAGGCGTTCAGAATATCTTTTACGATCAGAGCTTCACCGCCAATCTGACTGTTTCAGAATATAATGGTCAACCATTATCGTGTACCGGAAGCTCGGATGGTGAACTTACTGCAAATGTCGCAGGTGGCGTTTCGCCCATATCATATGTATGGTCATCAGGACATACAAATGCTACAATTTCAGGATTAGATACAGGGTATTATTCGGTTACAATTACAGATAGTAACGGATGTTCTGATAGCCTGAGCATTACATTGACTGCACCCAATCCAATCCAAATTACTTTCAATACCAATGATCCACTTTGTGTCCAGGCTTCAAATGGAGCGATAGATGCAAGTATTTCAGGTGGAACCTCACCATATACTTATTTGTGGTTACATGACAGCACTAGTGTAGAGGACATCAACAATCTTTCCGCAGCAACTTATATCCTGGAGGTCACCGATGTCAATGGATGTCAAGCTACGGACAGCACCATTCTTCAGAATCCATTACCTTTTTCTATAGATGTAGTATTAACTTCTGATTATAATGGTTACACAACCAGTTGTAATGGTTCTTCAGACGCTTCAGCCTCAATCAATCTGACGAATAATTCAGGAGCGGTTACCTATCTATGGAGCAATGGACAGACATCAAGTGTGCTTTCCAATGTTGCATCCGGAACATATACAATTACCGCTACAGATAGCAATGGATGTGAGGCGATTGACTCAATCAGTATAGCTGACAATCCAGGAATTACAACATCAATTTCAATTACATCTGACTACAACGGCTCTCCGGTATCCTGTTACAATTCTTCTGATGGTAGTGCAGAGGTGAGTGCAACCGGTGGAGAGTCACCATACACCTATCTATGGAGTAATGGATCGACATCTAATACGGTCACCTCGGTAGATACGGGGACCTACCTGGTGACGGTCACTGATTTCAATGGATGTCAAGGAATCGATACACTAGTCATAGATTTTGTCAATAATGTGTTGGTAGATATCAGTATCAACTCTGACTATCAAGGAAATGCTCTGAGTTGCAGAGATGCATCGGATGCAAGCATTTCAGTTGAAGTTACGAATGGATTAGGTCCATATACCTATTTATGGAGCAATGGCAGTACTCAGGATTCCATATTTGGTCTCGCTGCGGGAGTATACAATTTGACTGTTACCGATGCTAATGGATGTCAGACAGTTGACTTTATTACTATACCTAATCCACCACCACTTCAAGTAGATCTAACCACCAATCTTTTAAACTGTGGAATTGATGACGGTCAGATCCTAATAACCGCTACTGGTGGTTCTGGTATGTATGAATATAGTCTGGATAGTACCAACTGGCAATTAAATAACGTTTTTGACAGCTTGCCTCCAGGAGGCCATATGGTATATGTCAGGGATGTGTCACAAGGATGTTCCGCCACTCCTTCCGTTGTCATCTTAAGTACAACCTCTGCTCCTGGAATTGAAAACCTGACTGCCATTCATCCGACAGGACCTGGATTAACAGACGGGTCTATAATGATCGATGTAGTCGGTATAGGTCTTCCGGTGGAATATAGGTTGAGCGGTTTGACAGGTTGGCAACCATCCAATATTTTTCAAGGGCTTGGCGAAGGCACTTACAATACAGAAATTCGATATGTTGGTCAAACATGTGCGGACAGTGCATCCATAACACTTATTGCTAGCGGTGGCATTACCACTATCGACAGTACATCGAATGTATGTTCCGATGAACTATCTAATATTCAAAACCTGGAAGTCTATTATCTTCCTGTCGCTGAAGATCACATCTTACAAGCACTGCAGACCATCACACCGGTAGGTTGTGCAAATATATATTCGGTGGATCCGATTCATAATTATATCTATATCGGTGTCGTAGAATCCGGAACCGTTGTCACTTATGATCATTGGGAAGATGGATTTGAAACAAATTTTGATTTTTCTATCCAGCCTACCACAGAAATCTGGGGTGATGGTAATCCCAACAATGGGATGCCGCCCGGATACAATCTGGATATTCTTCAGGCAGGAGATAAAATATTTCTGAATAATCCTGTGGTTTCCACCACTCGCGCGACGGTACTTGACTATGACGCAGGTGATAGAATAAGTAGTAGAGGATCTATTTCCATTACGCGTCTAGGATGGGCAACTGGTTCTTCAACCCTATTCGCAGGAGCAGTCGAGGTGCACAAAACAGATGCATGGGGACAAAATTATTCGATTCCGGTGGGACAAAATACAGATGTGAATAGCATGTTTGTTTACACCGGGTTCACTATTATGGCTGCTCAAAATAATACTACCATCCAAATTGATGCAGACAACAATGCCGTTTTGGATGCCGTCATCACACTCAATGAGGGAGAGAGTTATTTATATAATGGTGGGGTCTACTCAGGAGGAAAAATCTCTGCTTCCTCCCCGGTTCAAATTCATCTTTTAACCGGAGATGACTGTTCCAACTATGAATCCAGATGGTTTACCTTAAGTCCTGAAGAAAACTGGGACAATGGCTACTACGTTCCAGTTTCTACCCTGAATAATGGTGCTCCTACTACTAACGGAATCAACAAACCCACTTACGTGCATCTATACAACCCACATGCTTATGACATATCCGTTGTTTGGAGGACAGATTCCGGTATTCAGGATACACTCAACATAGCTGGAGAACAGACTGCTTATCAGGAAATACCCGAAGGAACAGGAGCACATTTTGGATCAGATGATAATTTCTATGCCATCGCTACCATTGATTCTGATCCTGGCAACAATACAGCAAATGATTGGGGATTTGCCCTACTACCAGAGCGACTGCTATCGCCACAAATCTATTTAACAGGCTTCGCTCCTGGTCAAAATCCTGCATTCACCTGTGATATCGGAATCGAAATCGACCCATTGAATTATACTATTGACAGTATTTCAAGTGAAGAATTAATCAGTATCAATGGCCAAATCCAAAACGCCTTTGATAATGATCTCACGACTGCGTGGTTCTCAGAGTATTCATCTTTCACAAACGACCATCCTCATGAAATTGTCCTTGATCTGGGCCAAAATTACAATGTCAGCGGGTTCAAGCATATCAATGCTCTGAGTGCGTTATATGTCGATACATTTTTGAACCCGAATCCACCATTTGTCTTACCCAACAATACTTTGTTTGATACGATCTCCGCTTTTGCCATAACGGATCAACATTCCATAATTGACCTGAATGTTCATATCGATATCAATCATACAAAGATCAATGACCTGACCTTAACTTTGGAAAGTCCAAGTGGTACCCGGGTATTATTAGTAGATGATCAATGCACAACAGCCATGGATCTCAAAACAACTTTTGATAATGAAGCAAGTGATTTACTGGATTGTGCTAATACAACTGTTGGATATTATATCCCTAAAGAAAGACTATCCGCATTTTACGGTGAGTTTACAGCAGGTGTCTGGCAATTGCATATCGAAGATGATAATGGAATTCTTGGTGGAGGGCTTCTCAATTCATGGTCACTAGAAATCACCCACGGGGTTTCGACTAATGGTGCAATCAGCGAATTTGAATTTTATGTTTCTGATGATGGTATTAATTGGGGCGTTCCGGTG
>JAHHJQ010000272.1 GCA_018680005.1 Bacteroidia bacterium
GATAAAAGGAAAGAAAAGATGATTGTGACGATATTTAGCATCAATGCTCCGACAATGGTAAAAAACAAATGATCAGCTATGTTTTCTAAATCGAGAAGGCTATCTATCGCCAAATACATTGCTATAGGAACTGCTACCAACATCGTTAACTTGATGATCGCGTCAAAGATCTTTATCAATTTGGGAAAATAGTGTCGCAATGCCATGCCACAAATAATTGGCAAAAGCATCAAAGAAGTCATAGTGATCATGGTTGAACCCATTGAGAAAGCGATTTTGGATTGGCTGGAATCCAGGGCAAATTGAATATACCAATTCAGATACAAGGGTAGGGTAACAATAGTCAGGATCGAAACAATTGCGGTAAGGGTTATGGAAAGCGCAAGATTTCCTTTTGACAGATAAGTGAATATGTTTGATAATGGGCCTCCCGGACAACATGCCACCAAGAATAATCCAAGTGCCATTTCATAGCTGAGAGGAAGAATTTGAGTTATAGCCAATGCAAGAATGGGTAATGCGAGGATTTGAATACTCAATCCTAAGAGGACAGCTTTCCCACGACTCCTGAGTTCTTTGAAGTCGTTCAGCGTCAGTGCAACACCCATGCCTATCATCATGATAGTGACAAGCACCCGAAGGAGGATAGGCAAGTATTGGTGCATCAAGTGTGGAGTAAGTCAGTTAATTATAAAGGTAGATCGTTTGCCTTTGACGCCAATATAATCAGTTTAAATATTTAACTGAAGGCAAAGAAAGCTAACTGTCAAAGAGGGTAGGGTTCTGTGGATTTTTTTGAGCATCTCAAAGTTATCTACAATTCCAGAAGTAGCCCTTGGATTTACTGATGTTGTGAACCTCCAGGACACCGGGATTAGACTATATTCGATAATGCATTAATGTGTATGTGTGTAGATGCGTTAAAATGCAATCCAGACGTTTCGATTGTATAATTAAACCTCAATTATAAAAGAGATCATTGAAATGATAAAAATTGCGTCTTTTCCAATTAGATTAGAAGAAGTCAAAATATCAAGTTTTATGTATGGTTGGCTCGGTTCAGCAATACTCTTTTCTGGTTATTTGAGGCTGAAGCCAGTCCACATTAATGGCCGGAAATATTTTTTCCTTACCATCCTGCTTTCTAGCTTTATTGCGATAGGTTGTAATCCGAAGTCAGTTATAAAAGACAACACTAAGGGTAATGTGGATACCGCAGAATATTGTTCAGTTAGATTGAATTTTGTCGATGTTCAGTATGATCGGCCTATACCTTTTGAACATGTAATTTCGGCTACGCTGATACAGTTTTCTCGTGAGCCTCAGGATCCGGGTGTTGAAATCAAAAGATGGCCCGGAGATACTGCTGGAGAATACAAGTATGTGGAATTGGAGCGCACAGATTTGAAACTTTCGGAATACAAGGATGGGACTATACTATTAACACCAGGACTTTATCAAATAGATCATAATTCTGTATCGGGCCAACCTCCGTCCGGATATTATGGTAAGAGTCGAATGTTTGAGATCAAAGATTGCAATGATATAGAAGACGTGGAGATTGTGTTGTATCCTGCTATTTAAGACCAATTGAGCACTTCAAAACTTGATTGAAAGTAAATTACCGAAAGGAAAATAGATTCAATCATTATGTGCAGCAAAACGTTTAAAGTTCTTTTTGAGCATCTCAAATTCTTCCACAAATGCCAATAGTCGTTTCCGAATTTCCTGGTGTTGTTTTCGGAAGGCCTCCGAATCGACATATGAGGCGGCCATCGAGCTTTCGTGAGATGCAATCGCATGTCTCAAGTCATCGATTTTCTCAAGCTTCTTCAAAAAGATGCCCTTGTATTCGTCCACTGACTCAATAATGGATAAACTGCCCATGTGGCTCTGAATTACGCTCGCCAGTTCATTTTGAAAAAACTTGATTTCATCCTGGTAAAAATTGAGTTGACTCAACCAGTTTCTGTGATCCTTGTGCATCAATGTTGTGTTCTCGATCAATTGGTCTGAATTCATGACTTCAATTTTTATGGGTTATGATAGTCTATGAAGATCCATTGGATAGCTGGATTTACCATTGATCTAACTCACCACTATGACTGATTTTTCTCAATTTCGGAAGATTGACAGATGTCAACTTTCTTACTGATCACTATCATACAGTACTGGCGGTACACAAGATATCTTGTGTAAATCATCAACCAAATCCACTTTTCATGTTGATCACCCTGATATTCTTTATTCTTTTTATACATGGGCTTGGACATTTTCAAGGTGTCATGATTACCAGGAGCGTCGAAGAGAAAGACCACTGGAATGCAAATTCCTGGTTAATAGGAGATATGATGAATCATAATGCGGAACGCACGATTTGTATGCTGCTCTATCTGGTCACTGCATTATCGGGAATATCCAGTGCATTTAGTTTCAATGGTATCTTACTACCTGCCGCAGCCTGGGATCAACTTGCATTAATGTCTGCTGTTTTTTCCTGTGTTTCTATATTTCTTTATACCAACGGATTGACCACTACATTCAATAAAATCGCTGCCATGATTATCAATTTGGCCATTTTCTATATCGTCATATTTGGCAAGCCATGGATAAATGTGGTTCTTTAGCGATGTCGATAGCGCTATTCCAATGAAAGCTATATACTATACTGAATTTAAAGGACCGATTGAATTGAAGCAGGTTGATGATCCTGTTCCAGATCAAAATGGTGTAGTAGTCAAAGTGAGCGCTTCTGGACTTTGCAGATCCGACTGGCATGGTTGGATGGGGCATGACGCCGATATTACTTTGCCACACGTACCGGGACATGAATTGGTTGGTACAATTGTCGAGATTGGCAAAGATGTTCATCGTTTCGAAATAGGTGATCGGATTACAGTGCCATTTGTATGCGGGTGCGGGTATTGTCCTCAATGCGCTACTGGAAATCAACAAGTTTGTGATCATCAATCCCAACCCGGGTTCACGCATTGGGGGTCATTTGCAGAGTACGTTGCCATAGACTATGCAGATACCAATTTGGTGCGATTACCGGATACAATCACTGATGTTACAGCTGCATCTCTCGGATGTCGTTTTATTACTTCTTATCGTGCAGTTGTAGATCAGGGACAGGTGTTAAAAGACCAATGGGTTGCTATACACGGTTGCGGGGGTGTGGGGCTCTCGGCCATCATGATCGCAAAAGCTTATGGTGCGAAGGTTATTGGCATTGATATTCATGAGGAGAGTCTTCAGTTAGCAAAAAAAATTGGAGCCCATTACACTATACTTAGTAGGAAACCTGAAGAATTAGTGAAAGAGATCCATGCCATATCTTCCGGAGGTGTTCATTTATCAATAGACGCACTGGGCAGTACACAGACATGTATCAACTCAGTTCGAAGCCTCAGAAAACGAGGAAAGCATATTCAGGTAGGTCTGATGTCCGGTAATCATAGTCAAACAAATCTGCCTATGGATCTGGTGCTCGCTCGTGAATTGGAAATTATCGGAAGTCATGGAATGCAGGCACATCGATATCCTGAAATGCTCGACCTTATTGAACAAGGAAGATTAAAACCTGAATTATTAGTTGAGAGAACTATCTCCCTTGAGGATATTATAACAGAATTACCGGCCATGGGCGAGTTTCGAAATACGGGAATTTTAGTTGTAGATCGATTCTAATTATTGAATTGGCCATCTGGCGATCTTGTTCGGTCCTGCAAGCCAAATCAAGTTTTGAGCATTTCGAAAAGTATAGTAAGGTTCTTTCGACACCGATTTCCAGGTTTGACCACCATCTTTGGAAAAAGAGATACCAGGAATACCTACCGATAAAATCTCTTCTTTTGATCCCAGATACTGAACGCAAGATTGATATCCAGGATCCTGGCCATCTGAGACCAATAGCCATGTTTGTCCACCATCTTTGGTGACTGCTTTATTAGACCGATTCATTTCCTTATTTTCCCAGTCTCCACCAATAAGAATGCCGTGATGTGCATCAAAAAAATCCATGCTGAAAGCACCCGTCATTGTTCCTCCCTGTATGATGGGGGTATCATAAACCTTCCAGCTTTCTCCAAGATCACTACTATGAAAGACCCGTGATCTCTGCCCACCCGAAACGATCCAGACATTATTATCGACAATATCAATATTACTGTTGCTAGCTGCAAATGCAGCTTCTCCCGCCTTAGTTGGTGGTAGTGTAACACAGGGTATCTTAACCCAATTATGCCCCCCATCGACAGTCTTAATAACCGATATGCAACCGGCAGTTGGATCACCCATTGCAAAACCAATCTTATCATCCCGAAACATCATTGCATCATAGAATGCCAGTGAATCATTCTCTTGATAAACCATGGTCCAGGTCTTACCCATGTCCGGGCTTCGGTATAACAATGTTGGAGATCCTATGGACAAAAGATAGGTCGCTTCTTTAGTTACAGCTATGGATCTAAACTGCATATTGGGCTGGTCCGGATGCTGTATACTATCAATAATCCATTCCTGACCGCCATTTCTTGTGTATCCCCACATACCGTTGGAGCCGGCAAACCAGCATTCTTGATCACTGACCGGATGAATGGCGCGTATGCTGCAATTGATTTCGAATCGCTCAATCCGGGAAGTATCTAAATCTATATTTCGCTGGTCTGCATTGTTTAGTGATCTGATATCTGGATTAGATTGACATGACAGGAAAACAAAATGAATCAACGAATATATGTAAGGAGCTAAAGATTGGAAACACATCAATTTTCTATTGGATTAAGGTAGCAATGTATAGATTATTGTAAAAGAGTACGCCCTAGGTTATGATAATTTGATCAGATTGTTCGAACTTAATATGGTGCAAAAGGTAAATAAGCTTAAATATCAAATTCGTCCACGTTTTGAAATAGAAGCGGATATGACGATGGATGAACTGGCTGAAAAACTAAAAAAGGGTCTTGGCCAAATAGATTCTCCTGTAAAAGGACAGGTTCATCCAACCTATGCTTCACTAAGAATCCCAAGAAAAGATCAGCATTATTGGTCGCCGCAATTGTCTTTGACTATGGATGAATTTGAAAAGGGATGTCTCATTCGTGGAATGTACGGGCCGAATCCGCAGGTATGGACCATGTTCGTATTCTTTTATGCGATAATTGCTTTCGCAGTGATGGTCATTGCGATAGTTGGATTTTCAAATAGATCCCTTGGTAATGCTGCACCCATCTTATGGCTATTGCCTGTGTTATTGCTGATTTTTTCTTCATTGTATGCGACTTCTTACTTTGGCCAGAAGAAAGGTGAAGATCAAATGCATACACTGAAAGATTTTTTCGAATCCAGTACAGGACTTTCTACTCGTTCGGATACCGACTAAAAATGATATCTGACACCCGTTCTCAGACCGACAAAGTTGCGTGTGACTTTAAGCACTTCACTATCCAGCAAATATGAATTTGGGTTATATCTAAATCGGGGACTTAAGTACGCTTCCCAGTTATCATTGAAGAAGTATCCCATCCGAATTCCGGCCTCGTAGGAAATTCCAATATCGGTTTTCAAATAATTGTCATGGTTACCGGAATCAATGGCTATTAAAGTTTGATCTGATCTAATGAATTGCCCTGTATATGATTTTGAGAAATTAAGAATGGCAGCCACATCAGCGGCTATGTGGAAATTTGGTTTTTTATATAGTTCAATACTTACCTGCACAGGAAGATGATAAAGGGTGGTTTTGTTCTCACTTACCACTTTCCGTTCATAGATATTGATTGCTGTGACAGAATCTCCCACCCAGACGATATCATTATTGCTATCTCGATAAAAATATGCCATTGGATCCCATATTGTTATCATTTCAGTGATGGATTGATCATCTTCATATTTGGTGATCAAATGTTGGTATTCGAGTCCTGCAGATATACTCAGACCCCAGGGAAACTGATAGCCCGCCTGAATTCCGCCATGCCAACTACTTACTGGATCAAATCTGTCATCCCAGAGATCTCGATAGACAAACTGATCGGACCCCGGTTGAAGCTCGATCTTGTCCATAGGAAGAGCACCCATGCCATAGAGATCTACAAAGAAATGACCAGGGATCTTTACTTCACACTTACTCCAGGAATCTTTATCACGAAAATCAAGGAATGGCAGATCCCTGGAAAAAACCTGATCATTGATAGACGATAACGTACTAAGTTGAGCAAGACGAGTAGTTGGAGTCAACTCCTCTGAGGTAGTTGCTGAAGTGGATTCTGCAAAATTAATTGGCGAAGTGGTAGTAAAATCCTGAAGTTCGGAATCAGATGATGATTGAGGTGTTTTTGTTATTTGAGTTACTTCATTTTTGAGATGTTCTGAGTCTGAGTCTGATTCAACTCCTGAT
>JAHHJQ010000318.1 GCA_018680005.1 Bacteroidia bacterium
CTTCTCAATGAACTTCTTCAATTTTAACAAACAATCAGGTACAGGAACTCAATCCCTATTTTTCAACCCAACCATCCATCATAATCTACGCTTACTTCAAAAGCGACCGCAAAGATAATATCTTTTATCTTCCTCAGCAAATAAAAATCTGGTGCTGGACAACTTTTTTCGAAACTTTGCAAAATCCACCTTGTATACCAATACATATCCCAAAAGAATTTGAGATATATGCATCCTCTAATCCATTAATAGCTTGAATCAGCATTTAAAAAATTTCTTGAAGTTTATTGCCTTCTTCGGGTTCGGACTTCTGTTGCTTTATCTGGTGTATTATAATCTCGACCAAGGATATCAGTCTTATTGTGCCGAAGAAGGAATCGCTTCTGAAGATTGCAGTCTCGCGAACAGAGTAGCTAATGATCTGCTTAGTGCCAATTTTACATGGGTGTTTGTCGCGCTATCGTTCTACATGTTTAGTAACATAAGCCGAGCAATCCAATGGAGCTTGCTCCTGGAACCAATAAGCCATCGTCCTAAGTTTTATAATGTTTTTCTAGGAGTAATGCTAGGTTATTTTACGAATCTGGGTTTGCCAAGGATGGGTGAGTTCATTCGTTCTGGAGCAATATCCAGATACGAGAATATCCCCTATGAAAAAGTTTTTGCTACCGTAGTTACTTCCCGTGTTCTTGACATGGTGTTACTTGGTATCGCTGCGGTAATTGCTTTAATCGTTGAAGCAGATAAAATCATGCAATTCATCACGGCATATATGCCTGGTATACAATCGTTACTTTTTTTGGTGATAGTCGGAATTGTCGGACTCTTTGTCTTTTACTGGATATTAACTATGAAGTCTGACAACGCCTTTGTTCAAAAAATTCAACATATAGCAACAGGTTTTAAGGACGGGTTATTATCCATTTTGAAGGTCAAAAAACCGGTTACGCTTATACTTCACACAGTATTCATCTGGGTCATGTACGTCGCTATGACTTATGTAGGATTTTGGGCTTATGAACCAACAGCAGGAGTGTCACTATCAGCAGGTATAGTGGTATTTGTTATCGCATCTTTAGGGTTTGTCTTACCTTCTCCCGGAGGGATGGGCACGTATCACGCACTTGTAATCATCTCTTTATCATTTTATGGTATTGATAAATTGGATGCTTTTTCCTATGCCATGATCCTTTTCATTACTTTACAGATTGGGGCCAACGTAGTTTTTGGAATGATATCTCTCCTGCTTCTCCCCAAACTTAATGAAGGAAAAGAGATTAAGATGTCTATTCCCGAATGAAAGGATTATCTTCTACGAATTAGAGTTTTGGGATATACGACGATGCTTTCATTACCATCTCTTCCTACTGTTGCCACACCAAATAGAAAATTGTCAATAATTACATTTTCGAGCGTAAAATCTTTGACATCTGCAGGAACGAATCGGCTGTGTTCCCATTGCGGAGCGGTGGTGTCTCTCCAGTAAATCTTGAATCCGGCAATATTTGGATCTTCAGGGCATTCCCATTTTAACCTTGTTGATGGCCTCACTGCTCCACCAATTTCAACAAAAGTAGGCTGCGGAGGGGCCCATGCAATTCCGGCAAGATTAATGGCATTCACTGCTGTCATTTTAGCTGCATAATCAAAATTTACTCCTTCTATTACGTCTCCATAATGGATACCATCTTCTACCCTAATGTCCTGATGTTGTCTAGTATAATCTTCATGTGTTTCCATGATCCTAATACCAGCAAATCCTTCATCATTAAATGGCCTATGATGTCCACCTCTTCCAAATCGGTCAAGGCGATAAACAAGCTTGGGCTTCATTTCCGGCATATACTTCTTTGTCATTCTGTGAACATACCTAGCTAACTGGCGAGAAGGGCCATCTACTTCGCCTCCATAAAATCTGTTCCATATGGTTTCTTGTCGAGAAGGCTCAGAAGAGCTGGTCTCACTAAATATTCTGAACGAGCGATTATCAACTATGCCGTCGATCCCGGAAATATTGCCTATCATATCATTGTTGAGTATACCTATGATATTCCACCCATTTTCTTTTGCCTTAGCTGCCAAATGTTTTCCTCCGAAAAGTCCTTGTTCTTCACCTGACAATCCCAAAAAAATTATACTGTTCGGAAAATCATATTTAGTCAAAACCCTGGCTGCTTCAATTACACCTGCCATGCCGGATGCATTGTCATTTGCGCCGGGAGAATCATCTGTTGCATTCAGCGGATCCGAAATTCTGGAATCAATATCACCTGACATAATGATGTATCGGTTTGGATAGACAGTTCCTCTTTTAATGGCCATTTCGTTAACAATCCATGTTGAATCCGGAATTCTGCGACTCTCACCAGGAACCACTAAGCCCCACGTTTCTACCACCTCCAAACAGCCATTACATTCAGATGAAATTTTCTCAAACTCAGACCATATCCACCTTCTAGCAGCGCCTATTCCCCTCACACTAGAGATCGTATCTGATAATGTATGACGTGTACCAAAGCCCGCTAAGGTTTTGATATCCGCTTCAATGCGCTGAGAAGATACTGCATTGATGATGTCATATATCCGTGCATCCGACTGCGGAGGCGATTGAGCTAGGGTTATGTGTGAAAGCAAAAATAATATGCTTGGAAATAGGAAATGCTTGAATTTCATCAATATCAGATTAGCTGGTTATGAACTTAATGTTATAAACAATCTTTGAGATTTCCCCTTTATCCTAAACACTTCCTGCCAGAGAACGTTGTATCTGCCTATTCTCAAACAAAATTTTATATGGCAATGCTCAAAGTAGGTGATAAAGCTCCTGAATTTATTGGGGTCATCCAAGATGGAAGTGAAGTAAAATTATCAGACTATGCAGGTAAAAGTCTCATAGTATACTTCTATCCCAAGGATAACACCCCAGGCTGCACAGCTGAAGGATGTAGTTTACGAGACAACTATAGTGCATTACAAAACATGGATTATGAGATTCTTGGTGTCAGTCCGGATAGCCCTAAAAAACACACAAATTTCATCAACAAATTTGAGTTTCCTTTTAGTCTAATTGCTGATACAGATCTTATTATAACAAAATCATTTGGTGCATTTGGATGGAAGAAGTTTATGGGAAAAGAATATGAAGGTGTGTTGCGTTCTACTTTTCTCATAAATGGAAATGGTATTATAGAAGCAGTCATTAATAAAGTTAAGACTAAAACACACGGAGAACAAATCATTGAAATCATCAAGAATCAAATTGAAGTATAATGTTTGGACTATTCAAAAAGGACCCAGTAAAAAAACTGGAGAAAAAATATCAGGATCTCCTAGTCAAAGGAATGAACTTACAACGAGGTGGAGACATCAAAGGATATGCAAAGATAATGGCTGAAGCTGATCAAGTTTTAAAAAAAATAGATGACCTTCGCACTTCTTAAAATCTGGGTGTACTGCTAAAGAATGAAAAAAAGATGATTGCCATCTTCATATGGATGGATATTTCAACATCCAATTCATCAACCACCGACCAAGAACGTGGATCTCCTTCCCAGTCTGTGTATACTTCGTAAAATCCATATTTGGGATTGTCTACCCTCCAGTCAAAGGCAACATCATATTTGTTCAGTTCCAATATCAAAACACGTCCTTCTGATGACAGCCGCCATTTCGTCATATCATTCCTATACACAGTCTGAACATTGATAATTTCTCCTCCACCTCTGACTTCCCATTGATTGGGGTTATCTTTCCATTTTACTTTTATCGCTCCAAACACCTCTCCTATTCGATAATCCCATTCCGACCAATCCTCATTCATTTGCCACCGCATTTTTAGATGACCTTCTATCTCTTCACCATCCTGATCAAGCGCATATACATTCCATTCCTTGAAAGAGTCACTCCAAGTTGATTCGACCCCCTGTATTTGGGCACAGATAATAGAGTAAAAGAAAAGAAAAGAAAATGTTAGAATGGCCTTCATGCTACTATATTGAACATTTCAAAGTTCAAAAAGTAACATTTGACTTGGGACATTTAAACACATTAATGTGACATATAAGATCAAAATGGAAGATCATCATCCATATTATCCAACTGCATTTCATCATTTGCTGTTGGAAATGAATCTGACGAAGCTGGACTTGCCTCTTGTGGTTGGGGCTTCGGACTACTTTCTGCTTCCATAATTCTCCAGGCATTCAGGTTGGTAAAATATTTTTCATTCCACTCCCTACCTCTTAGGTCAAAGTAGACCTTGATCACTTGTCCAGGTTGAAATGCATCGATCAATCCACATCGATCCTGAGTCAATTGAAACTTGATGAATTGAGGATAGTTACCTTGACCTATTTCTATTACAAATTCCCTGGCCTGAAATGAATCCGTCTTAGATTCCGTATCAAAGACTTTATGCAATTTTCCTTCTACTTCAAATGACATTTACTATTGCTATTATGATTAATGTTGAATGGCAAAAGTAAGAATATGCTTTATCTATTTGGTCATTAAACCATTTTAAAAACCAAAAGAAAAAGCCCGAATGAATTGGGATTTCATTCGGGCTAATGGTGGGAGCTTATCCGAATCGATATCAGACAAAAGATTCTATTTCCGTTAGCTTATAAATGTCCGTTGGACTCGCAAAAAGGACAGCCTTTTTTCCTCGGATTGCTATTGAGGCTTTAAGCAAGTGGGTATTATATTGCAAAATTCTAAGCCAACCCTCACTTGTAAATTCTCGCCAACGAATGTGATTCTGATATTCAGGCATTGCCTTATTTAGCAATTCCTTTGGATTCTTATTGATGGAAGTCACGATTTGTCGCCAACTCATTCCAGTTGAATGGGTTTGCGTAAATTCATACGTTCTCAGATGACTAACTATACTATTAGCATAGGCAACCGTCTTTTTGTGAGGGCTTGAATTCGGGTCGAATAGATTAATATTTCTCGATCATTTGTTTTCAGTAGCATTTAAATTTGGATCCTTAATTGAATTAGATTTTTAATTTTAAAAATGCAATTATGCGCCAATTATAAATTGGCTTTTAGCAATTTATGCCAAATATCATCTATCCTAGGTCGCAAGTGCTTGGCACTGGGATTCTTTACCTTTAGAGGATTAATTTTGTGTAGTATGAAAATTTTGATGGTTTGTCTAGGCAATATTTGTCGCTCTCCTCTGGCAGAAGGAATCATGCAAGCAAAAATTGAAGATCATGACTTGGACTGGAAAGTCGATTCTGCGGGCACATCCGGATATCATATAGGACAACCTCCTGATGAGCGATCAATTCTTGTTGCCAAGAAGAACAATATTGATATCACCAATCAAAGGGCAAGACAATTTGCAATAGAGGATTTTGAACACTACGATTTGATTTGTGCTATGGATAGCAGCAATTTCTCAAATCTTAAGAAAAAGGCTCAAATTCAGGATCAACTGGACAAAATTCACATGATCATGAACTTTTCTCAACATGGTCGAAATGTCAATGTAATAGATCCATATTATGGTGACGAAGGCTTTGAAACAGTGTTTAATATGTTGGATGAAGCTTGCAATGCAATCATCAGCAGATTCAAATCTAATTCAATCTGATATCTTTATTTTGGCCTAGTCTTAAGATAGATTTTCTCCAAATCCAAATTGACTTCCTCTTCAATATTGCGATATCTTCTTGGATCATTTTTATACGGCTCTTGAAGAATATATACCGCATGCTGTACAAATCCAACTGTTCTGACCAAACTGTGGACAATACCTTCTTTTTCGAAGTACTTCATTTCTCTTTTGATGATTTCAATGGGCAATCCCGTTGAAATACAAATATCCTGCAAAGACATTTTATAGCCGTGGTGATCAAAAAGTTCAAAAAGATCCTCAATGGTCAGATAGGGCTCTGCCGATAACTTTATGAGCGTGTCATTCTGTATTTCCTTTTTCAACTCATAGAAGGTCTTGAACTTGGAATTATTCAATCGATTGAGAATCCCGGAATTAGCTAGGTAGCCCAATCTCTTTTTCGCATCTCCCAGAGAAAGCCCACTTGTCTTCGCTAAAGATTCAGCGTTGATGATGCTATCTGGTTCGTCATTGATCAACAACAATAGGTCTCTATCATTTATGATATATTGCGCAATCGCTAATGATTTTTGATAGGCCTTCATGCCAAAAATGATTCCCAAAACCAGTAGCGTAATAAAAACAAGAATTCCTCCCAGCACAATTACTATTAAGGCTGCTTCAGACATGATTGATCAGACTAGCATTGAAGGTTTCTTTTATTTAAAGGCACGTGTGACAATATCTTTCTGCTGTTCTTCATGGACTTTCTTATATCCAGTTGCAGGCGATGCACTTGACTTGCGAGCAACTAATGTCCATTCTAGTTTTCGATAATAAGAAATAATGTATTGCCAGGCACCCATGTTCGAAGGCTCTTCCTGAACCCAATACAATTCGAAATCCTTGTATTTATCAGGGAGTGCTTCGAGTTGTTTTTTGGGAAGCGGATATAGTTGTTCCAACCTGATGATTGCCACATCCTCACGATTGTGTTTTTTCTTGTGTGCTAAGAGATCATAGTAGATCTTGCCTGTACAGAGCAATAATCTTTTTACTTTTTTCGGATCTGCTGTGGGATCGTCATACAGTTCTTCAAATTTGGTGCCTCGGATAAAGTCTTTGATATCTGATATACATTCAGGATGTCTCAATAATGACTTGGGACTCATGACAACCAAAGGTTTCCTAAAAGGTCTGGACAACTGTCTGCGCAGCGCATGAAAGAAATTGGCTGGTGTAGTGATATTGACTATAGTCATATTTCTTTCAGAACACATTTGAAGAAATCTTTCAATACGTCCACTTGAATGCTCGGGGCCTTGACCTTCATAACCGTGGGGCAATAGCATGACCAGTCCACTCATTCTCCGCCATTTACTCTCAGCTGCTGAAATGTATTGATCCACAATGGTTTGTGCACCATTATAGAAATCACCAAACTGAGCTTCCCAAACAACCAGTGAATGGGGAGTAGCCAAAGAATACCCATATTCAAATCCTAGCACACCAAATTCTGAAAGAAGTGAATTATAAATCATGAATCTTCCCTGATCGGATTCAATATTATAAAGTCTGTTGTACTCTTTGCCAGTAACAATATCATTGAATATTGCATGCCGGTGAGAAAAAGTTCCTCTCTTGACATCCTGGCCACTCATCCTGATATTTTCTCCTTCCATTAATAGACTCCCATATGCCATCAGCTCGGCCATTCCCCAATCCAGTTTTCCTTCATCCCACAATTTCTGAGTCCTTTTCAACAACCTATTTACCTTCGATAAAGGCGTAAGCCCATCTGGTATCCTAAGAAGATGTTCGTTGATTTTTTCAATTGATTTCCTGGCTATTCCCGTTTTGGGTGAAACATTGAAGTCTGCCCAGGTAGTTTTTTTCTTCAATTTTCTCCATTCCTGTTCTGGTTCCTGATAAGTATAGGGTAAGGGCTTTTCTTTGACTTCGTCCAACCTTTCTTGCAAATATTGCCAGTATTCCTTCTCTAAATTCTCAGCAAGTTTCTTTTCGAGATCTCCTCTTTTTACAAGTACTTCACCATAAATTTCTCTTGGATTCTTGTGCTTGTTGATGATCGAATACATTTCTGGTTGAGTAAATTTTGGATCATCTCCTTCATTATGACCATGTTTACGATAGCAAACCATATCAATAAAAACATCATTATTGAATTTCTCTCTGTACTCGGTTGCTAATTCTGCCGCAAAAACGACGGCCTCTGGGTCATCTCCATTTACATGAAATACCGGCGCTTGCACCAGATGAGCCGCGGCAGTGCAATAAGTGGATGAACGGGCATCGTCAAAATCTGTAGTGAATCCAATTTGATTGTTAATCACAAAATGTATTGTCCCTCCGGTATAATAACCTTCTAACTGGCTCATTTGAACCGTTTCATAAGCTACGCCCTGTCCGGCAATGGCTGCATCCCCATGAATTAGAATAGGCAAGATTTTATCGTAATCGCTATTGTAAAGAATATCAGCTTTGGCCCGAGAAAAACCTTCAACGACCGGATCGACTGATTCAAGATGTGATGGATTGGGTACCAGTTTAAGATCGATTATTTTTCCGGCGGAGGTTTCTACTTGAGAAGAAAATCCTAAATGATACTTGACGTCTCCATCCCCAAAACTTAAATCCGGTACAGCTGTACCCTCGAACTCAGAGAAAATTTGTTCGTAAGTCTTCCCTAGTATATTGGCCAATATATTCAATCTACCCCGGTGAGCCATTCCCATGACTACCTCCTGAGCACCCATTTCGGAGGCTTTATTGATGATCGCATCGATAGCAGGAATAGTCGTCTCTCCTCCTTCGAGTGAAAATCTCTTCTGCCCTACATATTTCGTATGTAGAAATTTTTCAAAACCAACCGCACCGTTTAGTTTTTCAAGTATTCTCTTCTTTTGTTCCAACGATAGATCATACTTGTCAAGCGATCGGCTTTCGATCTTATTACGAAGCCACATTCTTTTTTCCTTGTTTTCAATATGCGCATATTCAAATCCTATATTCCCACAATATATTTTTTGAAGTCGTTCGATAATTTCCGCTAAACTAGCATCGCTCATTCCAATTTCATTGGCCGCATAAAATTTCCTGGAAAGGTCAGAAGACTCCAAACCATAGTCTTCAATAGCCAAAAAAGGTTTTCGATCTCGTCTTTTTTTAATCGGATTGGTCGTAGAAAGAAGATGGCCCCTATCTCTATATCCGTGAATCATCGACATAACCGAGAATTCCTTGACATCAGCGATTTGTGTTGATCCTGTTTCTGAAGTTTTCGAGATAATTCCATTTCCATTGTCCGAGGAAGCAAATTCGAATCCTTGGAAGAAAGTTCTCCATCCTTCTTCAACAGAAGCTGGATCTTTCTGGTACTTGGCATACATCTCATCGATAAATGAAGGATGTGCATTGAAAACGTAGGAATAATCGCTCATATATGAATGATATCTTTGCTATTGTAAACGGATAAATTGTAGAGATGTGGCATTCGCTGCAAAAATGGTATTTATACCTAACCTCTTCAAGATATAAAACTATATTTTTCTTTAGGGTCTAACTAAAATCAAAGAATTATCAATCAATCCCATTTTGCACTTTACATATCCAGCCAAATTATTTTATTTACCGTATTTCATAATTCAGTGAAATGCGCTACATTTGCAGTCCTTTAAGAAAAATGTAGAATTTTAAGATATATGGCACAGCATAAATCAGCCAAAAAAAGAATCCGTCAAGACAATGTAAAGCGTGTAAGAAACAGATATTACAAGAAGTCTACACGTTCAGCGATTCAGAAACTTCGAGAAATGTCTGATAAGAGCGAAGCAGAGAAGTTTCTTGGCAAAGTTGTTAGTATGATCGACAGATTGGCAAAGAATAACACTTGGCACAAGAATAAAGCAGCTAACTTAAAAAGCAAATTGACAAAACATGTCAATCAACTTGGATAAGAAGCTGATCGGCAGGATAAAAGAATAAGGCCTTTTGATTGATTTCGAAAGGCTTTTCTCTTTTGGAGATATCCCTATATTTGCCGCCTCAATATGGATATGTATAGAACAATTTTAGTACTTCCGTTATTGATAAATTGAGAAATCAATTAACGAACCTTTCTAATATAGTATGGCTAAGATTACCATTGAGATAGACAATCAAAAACACACCTTTGAAGCACCGTCAGAAGGACTAAGTCTACTTGAAATTGCAAATGAAAACGGTGCAGATATCCCCTATTCCTGTCAGTCAGGTGTATGCTGTACATGTATGGGAAAAATCGTAAGTGGAACAGTTGATATGGATTCAAATATGGCCTTAGATGATGACGAAGTTGAAGAGGGTTATGTTTTGCTATGTCAAGCCCATCCTACCTCTGAAGAAGTAATAATTACTTATGAAGACTAATATTATATTTTGGGGATTGATCCCAATATCATTAATTCTACTGTCCTTCCATAATTCTCAATCAATGAAGGATTCAACGTCTTCACAAAAACCTGGTTTTTCCCCATATCAATACCTTGCTTTGGGAGATTCCTATACCATTGGTGAAGCAGTTGAGGACAGCGAACGTTTTCCGCTACAATTATCTTCTAGATTAAGCAAGGATGGAATCAATTGTGAAACTCAAATTCTCGCAACTACTGGATGGACAACTGATGAACTCATTAATGCAATTCATAATGCCGAGAATCTAAAGTCTCGATATGACTTGGTAACACTTCTTATCGGTGTGAACAATCAATATCGAGGATATCCAATAATTCAATATCGAACAGAATTCAGAATTCTCTTGGACAAGGCGATC
Source organism: Bacteroidia bacterium (assembly GCA_018680005.1). Classification (GTDB taxonomy): domain Bacteria; phylum Bacteroidota; class Bacteroidia; order Chitinophagales; family Saprospiraceae; genus HDS-20. The sequence goes on from JAHHJQ010000318.1 coordinate 10,401, forward strand.
CAATTTGCGGATAATCGTGTAAATAATGTCGTAGTGCTATCTATTCCAGATTATTCTGTCACCTCTTTCGGTCAGAAAAGGCCAGAATATGATAAAATTGGGTCCGAAATTGATACTTATAATCAAATTGCCGAGGAAATTTGTGTAGAAAAAGATGTCAAATTCATTGACATTACATCCATATCAAGACGTGCACTAAAAGACACTAATCTCGTTGCTGACGATGGGTTGCATCCTTCAGGAAAAATGTATAGTCTGTGGGTTAATGCGATTTATTCTGATGCCAAATCTATCATTGCAAGATGATGTTCTCAATAGTTTGTCAGATGGAACTTTCATCAATGCTCACATTGTTTTAGCTTTATTGAATCAATTACCTTTTAAAAATTACTCATGAAATACCTTACTCTGGTTCTTCTTTGTTCTGCGTTCCTATTTGCATGTAAAAATGATAAAGGAACCCTCAGAGACAGTGCGGGCTCTACTCCAACTACAACAACACCAACACCAACTACTACTGCACCCTCTGCGACTGGAGTAGTCTTTCACTACATATGCCCTAATAACTGTGCAAATAGCGGAGGAGATGCTGCAGGTACTTGTCCGGTTTGTGGAACTGCCTATCAGCACAATCAGGCATACCACTCACAGCAGACTACGACGACAACAACGCCATCTACAAACAATAATGGCTTGAGTCCAATAATTCAACAACCTTCTAATCCAGGCGTCGTTCCTCCTACCGTAAACACACCTGAACCAGCACAAAATGTTGCAGGAGTTTGGCATTATACATGTCCAAGCGGGTGTGCTGGCGGAGGTGGCTCTGCTGTGGCTTGTTCGTCTTGCGGATCTACACTCCAACACAATACTGCATATCATAACTAGTGTTGGATAAAACAATGGAGAAGGATTCAAATTATTGAAATCCTCCTCCATAAAACCCTTGAAGTGGGAATAAGAGCTTCACTTGGTTAATTGCAATCAAAGGGTTAATCTTTGTCCCTGTGCATACAAATATGGATGCACAAATATATAGCACTTCATGTATATATACTGTTAAGTTTCCAAAATTCAACAAATGTTGGATGGAGCTCTGGATTTTGTAATATTGCACTTCTGCATACAAATTCAGTCCTATTATGAAGATTTTGACCACGTTAACTTTTCTCCTACTTTATTCATTACTCTTAAATGATCCTTCGACAGAGACTCTAAAAACAACGATAAAGGAAGATCTCAATTATCTTGTTGACTTCTATAAAGAAAGACATAGTAATCCTGAAATATCCTTAAGAGAAAAAGAAACCGCTGCATCATTAGCGAACGAACTTCGAACCATCGGATTTGAAGTAACTGAGAAGTTTGGAGGTCATGGCATCGTAGGTGTATATCGCAATGGTGATGGTCCAATGATCCTTTATCGCACTGATATGGATGCCCTCCCCATGGCTGAAAAAACCGATTTGGAATACGCAAGTGAGATCACAACAGACTATAACGGTACTACGGTTGGTACTATGCACTCCTGCGGTCATGATATGCACATGACGACCTGGATAGGTACAGCCCGAGCCATGGTTGCAATGAAGGATCAATGGAGTGGTACTTTGATGCTTATCGGACAACCTGCAGAAGAAATCGGTCAAGGAGCCAAAATGATGCTAGATAATGGCCTGTATGATACTTTCGGAGTACCAAATTTTGGGATAGGTTTACACTGCAGTCCAGTAATTCCTTCAGGTAAAGTTGGGTTTGGTAAAGGATATACTATGGCCAATACCGAAAGTATTTCAATAAAAGTATTTGGACAGGGTGCCCATGGAGCATCTCCACATATGTCTGTGGACCCGATCGTTTTGGCAAGCATGATCGTCATGGATCTGCAAACCATTGTGTCTCGCAATATCAAGCCTACTGATGATGCAGTTATTACAGTTGGGTCTTTTCAAGGGGGAGTCGTACACAACATCATTCCAGATGAGGTTACACTCAAATTAACTGTGAGAACCTTTAAAGAAGCAGTCAGGCTAAAAGTTCACCAACGAATTAGGGAGATCACAAGAGGAGTAGCAATTGCTGCCGGAATGCCTGAAGATCGACTTCCGATAGTTGATATTCCGGAAGTATTCACTCCGGCCAATTACAACGATCCCGAACTTGTTGATAAGATGATCAAAGCTTCAACACCTGCTATCGGTGGAGATGCCATTCTCGATGCGGAACCACTAATGGTTGGTGAAGATTTTTCCAGATATGGATCTACAGAACATAAAGTACCTACGGTCTTATTTTGGCTGGGAACAGTTTCCGAAGAGAAAATTGAAAGTGGAAATCTTCCTGGATTACACTCCCCATTCTATTATCCAGAAATCGAAAAAACAATAGAAACGGGTGTGCAAGTTGTTACATCATCACTTCTTTCACTTTTTACCGAAGGATAGGTATCCTTGTCGTCTATTTTAAACGGTCTTTCAGAGAAATTTAATTTTGAATCCAAATCTATTGCTACAACAACCCTTCACCCTGCCTTGCGGTGAAGTCATTGCCAACAGAATTTTTAAATCAGCTATGAGTGAAAACATGGCTGATAGGGACGGGGTGCCTGGTGAGAAATATTTGTCATTGTACAATCATTGGAGTCAAAGCCAGGCTGGCATTCTAGTGACAGGAAATGTGATGATAGATCACAGGGCTTTAGGAGAAAAGCATAATGTGGTTCTCGAAAATGAACGTCATCTTCTGGCCTTCAAGAAATGGGCAAATACAAGTCAAAAATTTGGTTGCCATCTATGGATGCAAATCAACCATCCTGGAAGACAAGTTCCAAAAGGAGTGAACAGAGAGGCTGTCAGCCCTAGTGATGTTGGGCTGAGTAATAAACAACTATTTCCAAAGCCAAGACCATTAACCCATCAGGAAATTCTTGAAATCATTGACCGATTTGGCAACTCTGCCGCTCTGGCTCAAAAGGGATTCAAAGGTGTACAAATTCATGGAGCTCACGGATATCTTGTAAGCCAATTTCTCTCTTCATTGACCAATATAAGGAATGACGAATGGGGCGGTTCGCTTGAAAACCGTGCAAGGTTTGTACTTGAAGTCTATAGAAACATAAGGAAAAGAGTCGGCCCGAATTATCCTGTAGGGATCAAAATCAATTCTGCAGATTTTCAACGAGGTGCTTTTACTGAAGAGGAATCCCTGGCTGTCATCAAAATGCTCTCTGAAGAAGGTATTGATATGATAGAAATTTCAGGCGGGACCTATGAAAAAGCCTCAATGATGGGTGCCGGACAAAAACAAAGTACGGCTAACCGTGAAGCTTATTTTCTAGATTTTATCATAAAAGCCAGAAAAGCTACATCCACTCCGCTTTGTCTTACTGGAGGCTTCCGAACTGCCAAAGTTATGGCTACAGCCATTGAAAATGATGAGCTGGATTTTGTTGGTGTTGCCCGACCAATGGCACAAAATCCATATTTTCCAAAAGAAATATTTGAAGGCACAATTGCAGGATGGCCAGTGCGTCCTATTCATTTAGGAATTAAGGCAATTGATAAGCTGGCATATTTGGATACGGTATGGCATGCTTTGCAACTTCAGCGCATGGGTAGTGGCAAGATGCCAAATCTCAAATTGAGTTCCTGGAAAGCCCTCTGGAACTTGATGTCGCGCACTTTTTTTGGTTGGTAAGAAATGGATCAAACCCATTCGGGTGCCCATCTATGGTATGTCTATTACTCCAGTTATTTATTGTCTATGGCAACAGAGATGGCAAGATTGAGTTGGTTTAAGGTATATTTTCTGATAAGTGGAATACTCGCAGGAAAAAAAAGCCGATATTTTTGAGGAAAGCAGACTTATTTTAAAGAGCCTCAATCCATTTTCTGGCATTAAGAAATGCTTCCGCCCAAGGACTAACCTCATCCTTTCTTCCCGGTTGGTAATAGGCCCAATTCCATTGAAAAAATGATCTCTCTATATGAGGCATCGTCGCTAAGTGCCTGCCATCTTCACTTGCAAGCATAGCCACATTGTGGTCTGACCCATTAGGGTTTGAAGGATAGGCTTCATATCCATATTTTGCGACTATGTTATATTGATCCTCAGCCATAGGAAGTGTATACTTCCCTTCTCCATGTGATATCCAAACACCTAATGTACATCCCGACAATGAGGACAACATAACAGAATTGTTCTCTTGTATAGTTACTGAAGTAAATGCGGATTCATGTTTTAATGAATCATTATAAGTCAACTTTGAAAGACGTTCATGATCAGGATTGATAAGGTCCAGTTCCAGAAATAACTGAGCTCCATTACAAATTCCAACGGACAATGTATCTTTTCTATTGAAGAATCGCTCTAAGGCCTGTTTTGCTTTGCCATTATACTTAAAAGCACCGGCCCACCCTTTGGCTGATCCTAGCACATCACTATTGGAAAATCCACCTACTGCTCCTAAAAACTGGACTTCTTCTAATGTTTCTCTTCCTGAAATGAGATCCGTCATGTGCACATCTCGGACTTCGAATCCAGCCCGATACATCGCATTGGCCATTTCTCTTTCAGAGTTACTTCCTTTTTCTCGAATCACCGCAGCTAATGGTTTTATGTTGCCAAAATCAGGCAAGGTCCCGGAGAAATTTTCCGGAAATTGAAATGCCAACGGCTGCTGCTTATAATTCTGAAATCTAGACTCAGCAAGGTTATTGGCAGTTTGTTTTGTGTCTAGTAAATAAGAGGTCTCGTACCAAATATCTCGATACTTCGATATGTCCAATGAAGCAATTTCTCGGATCTCTAATACACCAGTATCATTTGGTCTTCCCAGTGTATAAAACTGAATACCTGCATCGTGTAAATATTCAGCTAATCTTTCATCAGTTGCCTGAAGTACTAGTCCACAATTCTCAGCAAACAGAATTCGAACAGGGTCATCGCCAATAGCATCAATGTTGATGTCTGCGGCTATATTGTTGTCGGTAAAACACAATTCCAATAATGTTGTGATCAATCCTCCAGAACCGATATCATGTCCGGCGACAACCATGTTATTTCTGATAGCTTCCTGAACACGATCAAAAACATGAGCAAACATCATAGAATCCCCAATACTTGGTGTTCTATCACCAAGTCTATTCAGCGTCTGAGCAAACGAAGAGCCACCTAGTTGATGGTCTTGTCCCGAAATATTAATGTAGAGGATGTCTCCTTTATCTTTTTGTAGCACCGGTTCTACAACATTGCGAATATCATCACAATGTCCTGCTGCTGAAATTATTACGGTGCCCGGAGCCAGTATGGTTTCATTCTTATATTTCTGTGCCATTGAAAGAGAATCTTTTCCAGTTGGTATATTGATCCCCAACTCTATAGCAAATTCTGAGGCAGCCTGTACCGCTTCGTATAATCTTGCATCTTCACCTTTGTACTTGCATGGCCACATCCAATTCGCTGATAAGGAAATCGACTTTAAACCTTTCTCGAGAGGAGCAAACACAATGTTGGTAAGGGCTTCGCCTATACTATTTCTTGATCCTGCTTTAGGATCAATTAACCCACTTATCGGGGAATGTCCGATAGCCGTAGCAATACCGGAATGACCATTGAAATCCAGCGCCATCACACCACAATTGTTTAAAGGCAATTGCAATGGGCCAGCACATTGTTGTTTGGCAACCCTGCCACCTACACATCTATCAACTTTGTTTGTCAACCAATCCTTACAGGCGACAGCCTCCAGCCTTAGCACATTTTTAATATATTCTGAAATCTTGTCTGGGTCATATGAAATTTGACTAAAAGCCCTTTTCTCAAGGACATCTGCCATAATCGTCTTAGGACTATTCCCAAACATGTCGTCTATTCCCAAATCCATGGGATTGGGTGATTCGTTGTCAGTGGCAAATGTGAATCTTTTGTCGCCGGTAACTTCACCTACTGTATAAATTGGAGCTCTTTCTCTTTCCGCAACTCTTTGAAGTACTGCTGCATCCTTTGATTGAATCACAAGCCCCATTCTTTCCTGTGATTCATTTCCAATAATCTCTTTGGATGAAAGCGTTGGATCCCCAATGGGTAAAGCACTTAGCTGAATTTTCCCACCCGACTCCTCTACAAGCTCTGAAAGGCAATTTAAATGACCTCCAGCACCGTGATCATGGATAGAAACTATAGGATTTGAGCCAGATTCTACCATTGCTATTACAGCGTTGGCTACTCTCTTCTGCATTTCAGGATTGGATCTTTGGACCGCATTCAATTCTATTCCCGAACCAAATTCACCAGTATCTGCAGAGGATACTGCTGCACCCCCCATTCCTATACGATAGTTGTCACCGCCCATGACTATGATTTTATCTCCGGCATGTGGAGCCCCTTTTATGGCTTCCTCGGCTTTGCCATAACCTATACCTCCGGCCAGCATAATCACCTTATCATAACCAAGTTTCTTGTTGTCTTCCTGATGTTCAAATGTGAGTAGTGAACCAGCTATTAAAGGCTGTCCGAATTTGTTTCCAAAATCTGAAGCCCCATTGGATGCTTTGATCAAAATATCCATTGGTGTTTGATACAACCAATGTCTTTCCTTCATTCCCTGTTCCCAAGGTCGATCGTCGGCAAGCCTTGAATATGATGTCATATATACGGCTGTACCTGCCATTGGAATCGATCCTTTACCTCCAGCCAATCGATCTCTTATTTCACCACCTGACCCTGTCGCAGCACCATTGAATGGCTCCACAGTTGTCGGGAAATTATGCGTTTCAGCTTTCAGGGATAAGACAGAATGAAATTCAGAAAGAGCATATGATGAAGGAACGTCCGGTTTTTGGGGAGCAAATTGGTCTATGGTTGGTCCCTTAATAAATGCGACATTGTCTTTGTATGCAGATACAATATTGTTGGGATTGATTTTAGATGTTTGTTTGATCATTTTGAAAAGGGAAGAGGCTTTTTCTTCTCCATCTATCACAAATGTTCCATTGAAGATCTTATGTCTGCAATGTTCACTATTGACTTGTGAAAATCCAAATACTTCAGAATCGGTCAGCGAGCGCCCAATTTTCCTAGACAATTTTTCTAGATATTCTACTTCGTCATCACTCAAAGCAAGGCCTTCTTTGCGATTATAATCTGCAATATCCTCTATATCAAACACAGGCTCAGGGTTGATATGTACATCAAAGATTTCCTGTACCAACCCATCATACTTTTGAGACAACATAGGATCGAAACCCTCAAAATCCTTTGGTTTAACATGGAATTCTTCTATACGTAAGATCCCATCAATTGCCATATTTTGGGTAATCTCAACTGCGTTTGTACTCCAAGGAGTGATCATGGATGCCCTGGGTCCAACAAAGGTGCCCTCCAATTGTGTTTGTTCTAAGAACTCCGCATTTCCGAACAACCATTTCAGTTTGTTCAAATCCTCTCCAGCCGGAGTTGCATCTGTTTGAACCGCAAATACCTTCTCCGCGCCAGATTTGAAGAAAAATACCATCTAATTCCTGTGATTTATGACGTGATCTGAATTACCTATATAGCCTGTCTTCCAAGATCCTGCAAAAGTAATTCTTGTTTTGGAATCCTTACCAATGCGAGGAAGATTAAAGAAAGTTCGTCTGTAGGGCATACGATTCCACCATCTCGAAATATTGACCAACATGACTTCCATCAACGATAGCATGATGTACCTGTACGGAAAGTGGCATTGTCATGACACCATTCGTTTCCAGGATCTTACCCCATGATATTCTTGGAACACTGTCATGAGGATGAAATTGCATCGCATGTTGATAGCCTGTAAATGCAACCCACGGAAACGAAGAAAGAAAAATGTAATTATCCCTGTCTTTTTCATCTTCGAAATGAGGATCACTCCATCTTTGTGATCTGGCATCCATAGCCCTTTCTAGAAAGACTTTACTATCCTTGTCATATTTTACCTCACAGAAGCTGAACACATCAGATGTTTCGGTAGGAACAGTAAACGACGGGTGAACGGCTACATGCTCAATAATCTGATCTCCCCTAATTCTCCAACGAAATTCAGGAATTTCATTAGCAATCCGAGATATAAGATAAACCAATGCCAGATGCACAGAAATCTCTTTCTCCTTACAAGTCTTTATCAAGGAACCAACTTTCACAGAGGCTGTAATATTGAAATGTGGGTGATTCAAATTTCTGAAGAACTCGAAGTGCTTTTTTCGATGGGGGTTATCAAAAACTACTTCTTTCATCCCTTTTGATTATTGAATGACCGATACTACAATGCAGACATTTTTTCATTGTGCAATATTCATTCTTTAATTGAAGCAATCCCTGGGTTGCATGCGCTGAGGTGGTATCCAATCCAAGCATTTTCCATTTTTTTATAATAGAATTGCTTTCAGGAAGGCATGATCGAAGTAGGTTCAGTGCTTTATCGACATATCTTTCTTCTTTGGACCATTTCCCATAATGGAACAGAAAGGGTATTATGGTATTTATAAGAATCAGGTGAACGGTTGTCTTTCCTAATTTTTTGGTTCTGTTGATGCTCTGTTGATCAAATCGATAGTGATTCTTCCAGTAGTTGGCCAATTTCACATCCAGCATATTTTCGACTTCTTTTATACTC
>JAHHJQ010000331.1 GCA_018680005.1 Bacteroidia bacterium
CATTAGTGCTGCCCCGGCAATGCTTAGCAGTGCCATCCCAGGTAGTGGTGGAATGCCTGGTTACGCGACCCTATCCCCTGCATTGGCACCATTGGTTGGTGCACCAAGTCTACCACCGCCGCCACCGCCGCCGTTGGTAAATACCTTGAGTTCGAACACTTATTACAGATTTACGGTGAATGCGGAATTGTTAGAATACAATTATGGTACACTGACCTGGTCAACAGTCATCAAGAGCGATGGTCAGCCTCTAACGGATTCAGTAATCAAGACATTCAGAACAGGCCCTATGGAACCTGTAACTATTCTTTCAGGATCATTAAGTACCTATTAATTATGAAGAAGCACGCTAGCGTTATATCATTTGTTCTGATTTTTTGTGGTTCATTGGGAGCACAGATCGATACATCTATCATCAACTATATCACCATCACCGGCCAATATGTCGATGGTGCAGGCATAGAGCTCAGATGGTTTCCAAGTAACAGATCCGTTATGACGCTTGGATTGGAAAAAGGATATCGTATCGAAAGAGCAGAAGTTCCCACCTCACCAACCGGAACACTCCAGTTTCAGGTAATCAAAACGATTAACACATATAATAGCACCAATTGGTCGACGGCAATCGCTGAAAAGAACACTTTAGGTGTTGCCAATAATCTTCCCGAGTTAGCAGAAGATTTTTCTGAAACAGTCAAGGATCGGGAAAATCCCATCATAAATATCCAGCCTGATGCGCAGAATTTAAAGGTGTTGAAACACGAAGAAAATAACGAGCATGGATCCCTGATGCTAACCGCTATTCAAGACAAGGAAGTGGCCATTGGACTTGGAATAGGGATGGTGGATAGCACTGCAGTTTCCGGGGCTACCTATATGTATCGGGCAGTCATAGACAGACCATTGCCAACGAGTGGAACCGGTCTCTCGAAGACTACAACGCTCGCTTCAAAGGCTATGATCAACAATATGGATGTTGTCAGTATGGAGACAATCGTTAAGGCGGTAGGTGAGCCGGCATTAGTAAATAATTCCGTGCAGGTGAAATCAGGAGATGGCGCTATTACTATTCATTGGGATGAACGGCCCGGATTATCCGGATACTACATCGAGCGATCTTCTAACCCAAATGGCGGTTTTGAAAAACTGAATGCAGCTCCAATTCTACATGTCAGAGGAGCGAATTATCATGGCCCCAAGAGAGGAAGTTTTCATGATGACAAGGTGCAAAACGAAAGGACCTATTATTACAGAATTTCTTCCCACAATCTGTTTGGAGATAAAATCGTAGTTGCCAACGTAGAAGGTCAGGCAAGGGATCTAACTCCACCTGAAGAACCATTTCTGGAACAACCAAAACATATCAATGGAAAAGTAGAACTGCAATGGAAGTTTTTTAACCCTCCTGCCAATGATTTGAGCGGTTTCAAGGTATATCATTCTACCGAAAGAGAAAGTGGATATGCAGTCATCAACAATGCACAATTGCCTGTAAATACAAGGACTTATGCCCATTCAGATTTCAATGCTCGCGGAGCTAATTATTACAAAGTAGAAGCCTATGATGCCAATGGGAATATGAGTGCTTCACTACCTGCATATGCAGTCATCATCGACAGTATTCCACCTTCAAAGCCAAAAGACATCAGTGCAGATATCAGTCAGGATGGAGAGGTGCAGATTGTGATTCCCAAACAGGAAGATGACGATGTCATTGGCTACAAAATATACAAGGCCAACCAGGCAGATCATGAATTCATAGTCGTTGATGAATATTTCCCTGATGCAGTAGATCCAAATGAAGCGATTCGCCGACAAGAAGAGGCTGGACAGGTACCTGTTGATCAGGAATCTAATGTAAAACCAAGACCTCAAAATGATTTACAATTCTTAAATAGAGAACCAGAAAATTCCAGACCAGAACGCCCTATTTCTGAAAAGTATCAGTTCTCCGAACGAATACCTTTGAAAACCCTGACGCCGAATATTTACTATAAAGTGAAGGCTTTTGATCGAAATTATAACCAGTCAGAATTCTCAGCTTTGATCGAAATAGAAAAGCCAGATATCGTTCCGCCTCCCAGATCGATATTTAGAAATGTATCCACAGACATTGGTGTTATCCATTTGGATATCGTCAAGGCAAAAGCAAAAGATCTCAATCGCATCGAACTTTCTCGTCAGGAAAACGGAGCTAGAAGATGGCAATTGATTCAGACGTTTCAAGAAGGAAAACAAATCGAAAGATTTACAGACCAAAAAATAGAACCAGGAAAATCATATCTATATCGATTGCAGAGTATAGATCATAACAATCTTCGATCCGCCTATGCGTATTCGCAAACTATCAAATCCATCAATAGGATAGATGTAGCGAGCGTGTCCCGGGTAAACGCAAGAGCAAAACAAGAACAGGTTACGGTCAGTTGGAATCATCCGTTTTCTGATGAAATCTTTTTTGTGGTCTTTCGAAAAAATGGCAAGAATGGATGGAGGCAAGTAGGTCGATCTCAGAGGAATCAGTATGTCGACAAACGAGTGTCATCAGGGCAATATGAATATGCGGTGAAGACGTATCGAAAGGATGGCAATAAATCAGAAATGAGTCGTGTGGCTAAAGTCTCTGTACGATAAATCAGATCCATGGATTTAGACCGGACTAGCCGACACTCTCCCCAATGGAATTGTTCTTTAAAAGGATCAGTGGCGCTATTGATCTTTTCTGGCAGTTTGATAGATGGCATTTAATAAGCCGTCTTCGTAGCTATCGCATGGTAATTCCCAAAACATAATGCCTTTTAATTCCTGATCCAGGGCATATTGTGTTTTCAATGCAACAGATTGCCTGTCATCATAGCTTACAAATGTTTTTTCCGCTTGACTATACTTATAAGGTGCCTTTGCAATGGAGTCCCAAAAAGTCTCGTAGCCATTGTTCGATAAAGAATCCATCTCATAGAAATTGAGCGCTGCTACAAATCTGGCATCCTGATACAATCCATTTCGCTCGGAGCTCGTCGTTTCAAAATGTCTGCTATAAAAAGCAGCACCGACGACTATTTTGGAACGAGGGACACCCAATGAATCCAGATAACGAACTCCATAATCCATAGATAAGACTTGTTCAGGTGTTGAATAAAGTGAGGTGTGATGTCCCGCTCTCGTGGCATACCCATTGACAAGATCATAGGACATCAAATTGACTCTATCCACCAGCGGCATGACGCTATCCCATTCGATAGAATGATCAAAAAACTCAGGAAATCCGCCAGCAGCAAAACTTATATCATAATCATCACCCAATGCCATTCTCAACTCACGCACCAGCAAGGTAAAATTATGCTTGCCTTCCTTTCGGTAGATATGCCCGGGAAGACCTTCTATACCTGGATATTCCCAATCCAGGTCGATTCCATCTGCATTGTATTGTTCCAGTATTTCCCTGGTCGACTTAGCAAAATCTATTCTTCCTTCAACTGTATTAAATACATCGAAACAAGTTGCACATCCACCCCATCCTCCTAAGGCAAGATAGACTTTGAGATCGGGGTATTTCGATTTGTAGCTGGTCAGTTTCATGATGGTTATGCTATCCGCTGCATCATCTACTGCCAGCCGATTGCCATCCAGGTGCAAAAAACTATAGATAAGGTGTGTCAATTGATCCAGCTTATAATTTTCAATACGTTGATCGTCGCCTTGATAATATGCGATTATCTCAAACCTATCTTCAGCTGAGACTTGCCTGGGATTTTCAGTAGGCTGACAGGCAAAAATGCCGACTAGTCCAACAATAAGAAGTAAAAAGAAAAAAACGCGCTGTCGTTTCATAACTTATGAACTAGTGATTTATGCAAATATTAAAATAGATATTATGTAAACATTAAAGTACTTCTGTATTACTTGAGCACTTTCGAAGCATCAAAAGAGCATATATTCTTCAGTTCACCATCAGCTGTTGAAGGCCGGCAATCTTAAGATTTATAATCGATGAAGTTACATATATTGCAGAATCGGATAACAACACTGAAATGATTCGAGTTGGAGCTCTATGTGGTGTGATCATTCTTATGCTGAGCTGTAATGCATCGGAAAGATCAGACTATCCTTATGACTTCGCATACCATGGCGCACTGAAAGAAATGATGCGTAAGGGTAAGATCTCAGCGGTCGCAGATTTGAAGGATCTCGATTCTATTCCTCATTTATATGCCTTAGGTGCAATTGAAAACCTAAAAGGCGAAATTCAAATTTTTAACAGTCAACCATACCACACCCAGGTGATTGACAATCAGATTTCCTTTGATTCGAGCTATAATAAAAAGGCGACTTTATTGGTCTATGCATCTGTCAAAGCATGGAAAGAGTTTTCGATTCCAAGAGAGGTATGCACATATCCTGTTCTGGAAGAATTTATTGAAGCCAAGGCAAAAGAGAATAGAAT
>JAHHJQ010000334.1 GCA_018680005.1 Bacteroidia bacterium
GTTCTATTCACCATGAAATTAGTGGTTTGAATCTTGTTTCTTTCAAGACCATAAAAACGTATACTTCCGGCTATCGTTGGATTATTGCCTCCGATCGATTGAGCATCTACGAGCCCAAAATTTTCCTTTTCCTGATAATGGATATACAATTGATTTTCTATGGACCACTTTTGGCTGAGTGGAATCTGAAAATCACCCTCTAACTCGATAGTATAAAAGGTGTTACCTGTTTCTTGAGCTGACTTGGAGACCCCTTCAACAGTCTCTGGTAATACATTTTCACCAAAGCTAACTTTGACATCCGTATCAAATCTGTTCCTCAGGTTGACTGAAACTCTACTTCCTTTTGTGCGAAAGTGTGTTCGATTTCTATTGTCATAAGTAAAGTTTACATCGAGATAGTGATACTTATATCGAACGCGAGTGACGATATCATCCAGGTTAAATTTTGGATTGAATATCCTGCGTGACTTTCCCCATTCCAAAGAAACCCAGGCAGCACTTTGAAGGGACTTTTGAATGCCATACTTACTTTCTGTATCAATTACATTGAAGAGGGCTGGCTGATCATTGAAATTGAAAAATGGGATATCACTTGAATTATTGTATTGATAGGCACCATAGATTTGCCAATTGTATTTTTTGAACATCTTTTTCCGGTACTCTGTGGCAAAGTACCAATTTGGCGAAATGAATGCATCTACGAGTAATTTGGAATAAGGAAGCAATTGATTTCTTACAATACCTGTGAGATTGAGCCCCACGTCGTCTTCATTATCATAATGGATTCCAAAATCCAGGGTAGCCGGACTTGATTCTTTTATATCAAGCAATAATTCAGTTCCGCTTGCATTTTCCTTGATATTATATGTGATGGATTCAAAATACTGATAACCATACAGTTCGTTTATCTTTTTCTCTAATTCAGGCAAAGTAAGCGTTTCATTGCGGTAGTCAAGAATTCTCAAAATATCATCATCTGATATCGTTTTATTGCGGAGCGGTACGATTGCATCTATTGTTAGGGTGTCATTAGTTGAATTTCTTATAGATTTTCTATTGAAACCAATTATACCGAGTGAATCTGCAAGAGCTTTAAATTTTGCAAGATACTTCTGACCGGCCACTCGACCAACTTCAAGGATTTCTCTTGCTTTATTGAAGTCACCTGCATGTAATTCACTAAACTGGGGTCTTATTGAGATATCGGCTAATGTAGATTGGTATTCCGCATCATCGATTCCTTTGAAGAAAATGGTTTGAGTCAGTATTTCAGCCAATCCGGTCAATTCTTCTTTTGCCGTATAGCGACTGCCAGTGTTAGAACCGATAACGATTTCCGCACCCATATCTATAACCTCTTGTACAGGGTAATTATGTACAACACCTCCGTCGACATACATGGAGTCTTCTATGTATATAGGGGTAAATACAGAGGGTATTGCCATACTGGCCCTTAGCGATTTAACAATATCACCTTCGTTGAAAACCTTGTAAGTTCCGGTTTCCATATTGGTTCCGATACACGCAAATGGTATTGGAAAGTCATTAAATGAATCAAATGGGTGTGCTGCTCTGGTCAAGTTAGAAAGAAAAATCTGCAGATTTTGCCCAGTCAGGACACCTTCAGGCAAGCTAAATCCACCATTCTTAAAGACGATTCTAAAAGCGTGATTGTCATAGTATGGCTTCTCGTCAGGTGAAATCTTATTGAGCGGAATCTTGTTGGAGAGCATAAGATCCCAATCTACACCCATAGCAATCAGTTCTAATTCTGTCGGGCTGTAACCGATTGAATACAAGGCCGCTATGATGCTCCCCATGGATGTGCCAGTGATATAATCGGGGTAGATGTTTGCTTCTTCAAGCGCTTTGAGGATTCCAATATGTGCGATTCCCTTGGCTCCACCACCACTCAACACTACTCCGATTTTGGGCCGATCAGGATTATTTGAAATGATTTGACTATTGCCAATATTTGCAACACTTAACAAATAAGTCAGCAAAGTGAAGGAAAGAATCTTGTACGTATTAGGAGAGATATACATCTAGATAATATAAACGGATGAAAACACATTATGATGTCTATCCTTATTACCCTCTCATCTTGTCTAGTAAGTCACTTAATTTACCGGCTTCTTCTAATGTTAGTTCTGTGGCAATAGCATCTACCTCAATAGTGATTTTATCAGTATCAAGGAGTAGTTGTTCACCCTTATTTGACAAAGTGATATCGACTAACCTTCTATCTGTTTTATTGACTTTTTTGACAACTAATCCTTTCTTCATCATTCTTTCAATCACCCTTGTGGTATCAGACATTTTATCGAGAAGTCGATTTCGAATTACAGAGGTGGTGAGTGGCTTGTCTGTACCTTTTAATATGCGCAGTATGTTGTATTGTTTTTCGGTGAGGTCGTACTGTTTGAACAGTGCACGCAATTTACCAACTAGCCACCCATTGGTATAAAGCAAATTAACAATGGCTTTGTGACGATTGTCTCTAAATGGTTTGCGCTGACCTATTTCTCGTTTAATACCCATTTGATTTCAGGATTGTAACGCTCTCTAGGCGATTTCAGCAATTAGCTAAAGATAACTATTGTTAAAGAAATCCAGAAACAAGATGAAAAGTTCAACAGAGGTAGCTATGATTTATTGATTTAAGTCATTTCATAAAAAAAAGCTCCATCTTCTGATAGAGCTTTTTTTAGTGGAATTAAACTTTTTTCTTCCTCCTCTTTTTATTCAGCTCAGCAATCGGTTTACCATTTTTGTATTCTCCGAGGATGGTAACATTCTTCATTTTGCTGTATTCCTGAGCGGCTTGGAGCATTTCTTTTTCTGTGTCCCTTCTAATTTTGATGCCAGATCCCCCTCCGGTACTTCTGGTTTCAATGTAGAATCCGTCTTTTAAGTTTGTCGGCCTGGTTGATGGCCTTCCTTTTCTTCCTTTCAAAGCGAATGTTTTTAATTTATAAATTGGGTATCGACGTAAAGAATATGTCAATATTCCGGCAAAGAAACAATTTTGTGTTGTAAAAGGTTAAGATTTAATACCTTTTGTACAGATAATCAAGGGATTATGACTAGTCTTTAATACTTCGTTAACGCTTTCGAAAGAGGAATCAATGCATTTGATCCAATCCGAGTGATTTGATCTTGTCCAATAACCCTGTTAGTTCTTTAGCTGTTGTGAACGGGTTCATTAGCGTCATGCGCAGAAATAGCCGATCTTTTAATTGCGTTTTTACAATATAATATTCACCGTCTTTTACAAGTGCTGACCTGATTTTGAGATTGAGCTCATCCAATTTCAGTTCGGATACATGAGTATTGTTGTATCTGAAACATATGATGTTCGACATAGGTCGATGAGCTGTCTCAAAAATCGGATCATTTTGGATTATGGAATAAAATTCAACAGCCTTATTATATAAATTATCCACAAAAGCTTCAAATCCTGATTTACCATAACTCTGGATCAGCGTGAATATTTTAATAGACATCATAAGCTTGGTGCACTCGAAGGTCCTCTTGGCCAGATTGTACCATTCCAGTGCACCTGCCTGGTCCCAGAGATATGATGCTTCAAGGGAGAATGTTCGGAAGCTGTTAGATTTGTTTTTGAATAGCAAAATTGTAGATAGGGCAGGGGTCATTAACATCTTGTGTGCATCAATTGCGATAGAGTCCGCTTGTTCTATGCCTGCTGCGAGATGTCGGTACTTGTTAGAAAAAATTACAGCCCCGCCATGTGCTCCATCTACATGGAACCATATTCCTTTCTGTTGAGCAAAATCAGCTATATCCTGAAGATTATCATAAGATCCGGTTGCCGTCGTGCAAGCACTTCCTACAACTGCGATTACTTCAAATCCCTGATCTACGGATTTTTGATAGTATTTTTCCAAAAGATCTGTTCTCATTCGGTAGGAATCATCGGCTGGAATTAAAACGATGCCATCTTGCCCGATACCCATGATTCTCGCTGCTTTGTCAACACAGTAATGCGCTTGCTCCGAAACCATTATGGCAAGTTTTCCTGATGATCCTTTTTGCCAAACATCATCAACGGCAATACATCTTCTAGCTGCTAAAAGGCCTGTTAAATTTGCCAGTGATCCGCCAGAAGTAAGAAATCCACCACCTTCTTCATCATATCCCAGATATTGGCAGAAAAACTCGACTACGACTTGCTCAATTGTTGTCGATGCTGTTCCCATCTCATAAACTCCCATCCCATTGTTGATGGCATCGCACAGCAGTCCAGAAAGTGTGGCCAAAACAGCGGGTGGACTTATCTGATGTCCCATATACTTGGGATTATGCAGTTTGATTGATTGTTTGAGAATGTCTTCAAAAAGACCTTGAGGAGAATCTTGTGTGTATTGTCTCCAATATGCCAGGGATTCCTCAGGATCTCTCCAGGGTATTGTTTTTTTCAACCGACCATCAATCGCCGCCTCTAAATGATCTGCGATTAAATCAATCAATTGATGGCCCTGTTGTCTTAAAACCTCAGGATCATAAATCTGATGTAAAATATCTGCTTTCATAAGCTTGGTCTCCGTAATGTATCTCTAAGATGCTTATTTCATGATGAATGACGACCAGTGCGGTTCGAGATATTGAAATAATTAGTCCTTTCTTTGCAGCATGAAGAAACAACTTCGGCACCGCGTTTTCTGGCCGCCTTTCATCTTCATTCTTGCTTCAGCAATTTATAGTCTATTAGATGTGGATGCATTTCTTGTAAATGCGACAAGTGCAAATGATTGGGTACTTGATACCTTTTCCTGGGCTTTCTCCTGGTGCGGGTTTGCATTTCTTTTGATCGTTGTCATCACCTATTTCAGCAAATTTGGCAATGTCAAAATTGGCGGGGCAGACGCTAAACCAAAATTGTCTAAATGGCGATGGTTCAGTATAACGCTCTGTACAACAATAGCTACCGGAATCCTTTTTTGGGGTACAGCAGAGCCGCTTTATCATATGCATCTTCCTCCGCAGGACCTGAATATTATACCTGCATCTCCGGAAGCCGCTCGATTTGCGATGTCCACTATGATGATGCATTGGTCCTTTACTCCATATGGCATTTATACATTGGCCGCATTACTCTTTGCGATCGTGTATTACAATATGAATCAACCTTTTAGTCTTTCTTCGATGTTGTATCCGATCATGGGTGATAAAGTTCATGGCGTGTGGGGAGACATTGTTAATATCATATGTTTATATTCTCTCGTTGCCGGAATGGCCGCCTCCTTGGGTGTAGGAATTCTGAATATTTCAGGAGGCATCTCATCCTTCTTTGAGATAGGTTCAACTTCATTGCTTACCATACTGATAGCCTTTGCTATTGTTATAACATTCATTCTTTCAGCGGCCTCCGGATTGATGCGGGGTATTCGATTGCTATCGGGTTGGAACATTTGGGTTTTTGTTTTCATCGCCGTTTTTATGTTTGTCTTTGGACCAACCAAGGAAATTATCATCAGTGGATGGCAAGGCATAAGCGGATATTTTCAAACTTTCTTGTTCAGAAGTCTTGATACCGGCATCGGAGAACCGGATCGATGGACTAAAAGCTGGACTATATTTTATTGGGCCAACTGGTTGGCCTGGACACCCATCAGTGCTTTGTTTCTTGGACGCCTTGGCTTAGGCTATGACGTCCGTACATTTATCCGTTTCAATTTGCTCTATCCTTCTTTGTTTAGCATGGTTTGGATGTCCATCTTTAGTGGCACTTCACTGTATGTCGACAACCTGAATGGAGAACAAGGATTGTATACTTTGCTTCAGGATGTAGGACCGGAAATGGTGGTATTTAATATGTTGGAATATATACCTTTTACAGATTTACTCACTATAGTTTTCATAGTTGCAGCCTTTATCTCTTATGTCACTGCGGCTGACTCAAATACATCTGCTATGAGTGGAATAAGTGCAGTGGGAATTACACCGGACAATCCAGAGGCTCCTATTATGATCAAAGTAGCCTGGGGATCATTAATAGGAATTATCAGTTGGGTATTGATCACTTATGCGGGAATAGATGGTATACGTATGGCTTCCAATTTAGGAGGATTGCCTGCTCTTGTAATTGTAATCCTGATCGGAGCTGGCTTGGTCAAAATTCTTGTAAAAGGAGATAACTTGGATTGACTAATTATCGCTTTCCGAAGGCCACTCTAAAAGATCTGTATCAATCCAACGGGGGCTCCATTTCACTTCGGATACTATATCGTCTTCAAGCCAAAATGAAATATTATCTTCTTCACAATTGATGAGAATGACTTCAGTTCCGTCATCCGTATCGATATGGGATTCTATTGTGATTTCTTCAATGGACAGGCTTTTGAGTTTGTCTAGCAAGGATTCCTGATCCAGGCCAATGACTATCAATCCATCCAATTGATATTGGTCATCGCTCACTGCAATAGACCCAAGCAACCAGTCATTTTCCTGGTCAAAAGACAATGAAAGTCCGAGATCATCATAGTGCCATGCTTCTGTGACATCAGTCTCCTGTTCAGAAAAGGCATATACCTCGGACTCATCCGGAACTCCAAGAATTTTTTTTATTTGAGATTTAGTCATCCCAAATTTGATGTTGGGTAGTCCTTCACCGATTAGTATAGAATTGGATTGCGTCATTTATTCTATTAGCTACTAAGAAAAATTCGCGCAAAAGTAGAACTAAAAATTCGTTGGTGCAATGATAGATTTAGGATATCAATTTCAGAAGCTTTTTAAAAAGAAAGCAAGTTGATTGAGGAAGCTTCGTTTTAAAAATAGAGCTAGCTTTTCAGATCTTTACTTAAGTTTGAATTTGGATTCTAGGGATCAAACAACTTTACACTATGAAGAGCTATCAAATCATACTCGTTCCATTATTTCTGGTTTTGGCATTCCAGCTGAAGGCTCAAAAAGAAGCCATCTACGATGCAACATCCATTCATCATCCATTGTTGAGCAAAAATGGTATGGTATCCACACAGCACATGGAAGCTACCAAAGTAGGTTTGGAAATACTGGAACAAGGCGGTAATGCTGTGGATGCGGCGGTCGCAGTGGGATTTAGCCTTGCCGTAGTTTTACCAAGAGCGGGAAATTTGGGTGGCGGTGGATTCATGCTTTATCATGATAATGCTCGCAATAAAACCACGGCATACAATTATCGAGAAATGGCACCTGCCAAAGCGCATAGAGATATGTACCTCGATGCGGATGGTAATGTAGACGTTCAACTTGCCCGGATGCATCATCAGGCATCTGGTGTTCCGGGAACTGTGGCTGGATTATTAAAAGCACTGGAGGACCACGGAAACATGACCGTTGAACAAGTGGTTGCACCTGCCATTCGACTTGCAGAGGAAGGGTTTCCTATTACCTTTGACCTGGCCAGGTTGCTCAAACTATACGAGAGTCGCTTACGTGCATCATCAGAAACAGAGAAAATTTTCTATCCATCCAAGACTACTTATTATGAGGCTGGCGACACCTTGCGGCAACTTGACCTTGCATGGAGTTTGAAGCAGATTTCCAAAAGAGGGCGAGATGGATTTTATAAAGGTGAACTGGCCAAACGGATTGCCAAAGACATGTCTGCCAATGATGGATTGATCAAGCGACGTGATCTGGCTAAATACAAAGTGGAAGTAATGGAACCGGTGACAGGAACCTACAGAGGTCATGAAATTATATCTATGCCTCCTCCTAGTTCCGGAGGAATACATCTTATTCAAATGCTAAATATTTTAGAGGAGTTTCCGATCGAGGAGATGGGGCATAACACGGGTGCAACAATTCATACGATGGCAGAAGCAATGAAATATGCATATGCGGATCGGAGTGAACATCTTGGAGATCCCAACTTCTATGATGTACCAGTCGAATGGATCACTTCCAAAACATATGGTAAGGAGCTAAGTGAAAAAATTAGCACAGAATCCGCTACAGCATCGGAAGATATATCGCCAGGAAAACCCAATGATAATGAAAGTGACGAGACCACACATTTTTCTGTTATAGATAAAAACAGAAATGTGGTTTCGCAGACTTATACGCTCAATTTCAGTTTCGGAAACGGTATTGTTGCTAAGGGTACTGGTATTTTGCTGAACAACGAAATGAATGATTTTTCAGCTAAACCAGGTGTGCCCAATGCATTTGGTCTTCTGGGAGGTGAGGCAAATTCGATTCAGCCCGGAAAAAGACCATTGAGTTCAATGACACCGACAATAGTGTTGAAGGATGGTGAACCTTATTTTGTAACTGGAACTCCAGGAGGAAGCAGAATCATTACTACTATTTTGCAAGTTGTGATGAATATCATCGATCATAAAATGAATGTAGCTGAAGCAACGCATGCATCGCGAATTCATCATCAATGGTATCCTGAAGATTTATTCATCGAGGGCAAGGGAATAAGTATGGATACACAAAAAATATTGGGATCAATGGGGCACAGTGTGAAAATCCGATCAGTTATGGGAAGTACACAAACCATTATGATCCTTGATGAATTGCTAAGGGGATGTTCGGACCCAAGGCGACCGGATGCCAGAATTGCAGGGTACTAAGTAAGTTGCACGATGCCTTTAGGGCAATCTATTGTGGCTACAATTTTTGTAGACTCTCCGAAATGGACCGGAATAGGAAGTTTTAGGTTTTGGAAAATACGCTCTACTTCAAGCTTGTTTCTGTGGTATACTTCCAATTTTAACAAAGTACAAGGTTGATCAAGATTTTCAGCTGGATGAGGTGTCTGACCCCAATCTATAAAGAATGGCATTAAGCCATCGAAATTTAGCCGATATGGATCGCTAAGTTTCCACTGGATTGTTGAGCCATCCGGTTTTTGACGTTGGGCAGGAGATATTTTTCCAATGTCGATGCCAAGATCAGAACATTTGGATTGTACTTCTTTCAGCTTATTACTTGTTGCAATCCATCTTGTAAGCGTTGGTTCGACAACCTGATCTATCATGAATAGGGAAGGAAGGTCTTTTGATTCCCGATTGGGATCAGGACCAATGATCTCCAGAAAACATCGTGGCCCCAGCTTGATTAAGTGATTTTTTGTTCCAAATCCGGGATGCACCCCTCCTACACTGGATTGGACCCCTAACAAAGCTTCGATATATTCAATGCCTTTTTGCAAATCATTGCAAGCGACCGCGATATGATCTATTCTTTCCAACATAGTGTTACGCTTCAGTTGATAAG